>CALERQ010000219.1 GCA_937907305.1 uncultured Clostridia bacterium
ATTTTGGTTCCTTTTGTACGCACAAAAGGAACGCCACGGCGGCGAGCCGTACAGGTTATGCCTTTGCGAAAGGCTCCGCGACGCCGACAGGCGACCACAAACTTGGCCCTTGCCGGGTAGGCAAGATGAGCTGGAGACTACCCACATAAAAAGGCCCGGAGAGAAGCTCGCCGCTTCCCTCCGGTAAAAAGGCTTATTCTGCTTTGGCGGTGCTGCTGGTGCCGTCCTCTCCGTGCAGGATGCGGTCCAGCTCCTCCCGGCGGGCCCGGCGGTAATCGTAGTACTGCTGCAGCTTTTCCCGCAGCGGGATCTCGGTATGCAGGGCCAGGAAAAAGTGCTGACGGCCGTTTTCCCGGCCAGCCTTAAAGTAAGCCTTCAGCTCCTCGTAGCGGACCACCACATTCTTCTCGCGGGCAAAGGTCCGTATTTTGACCATGAGGTGGGTGGAGTAGACGAAATCGATGGCGAAAACGCCGAAAAACACGCCGATGACAAAGGAAAACGCCAGATTGCGGGAAAGCCAATCCAACGCCCGCAGAATATATGGGTCCACAAAGAAATAATAAGCCGCGCCCATCACCGCCCAAATGGCGGAAAACAGGGGGCAGATGAGGCCATTCACATTGCCCCAGCGGCGGCTGTAATCCCACAGACGGGCATTCATCACCTTTAGCAGCAGGATACCAGCGATGTACTCGATGGCGGTCATGGCGGCGGCCATCAGCACCAGCATGGCAATGTGGTTCCACACGGGGTCGGCGATCTGGCGGCTTTCCGAAAGGCGGGAAACCAGGTACAGGATGCAAAGCCCGGTACCATACAGCGGCACATACGGTCCCACCATAAAGCCGGGGTTGATCCACTTGCGCTCGGGATTATTGCCGGAAATAAAGCGCCGGAAGAAAAGCTCCAGCACCCAGCCCAGCGAAGAACCGATATAGAACAAAAAAGCCAGCTTCAAGAAGGTATTCATATTGCCCTCCGGTCACGGTTTTTGGCGGCCATGCCGCGCTGGGGAAAATTATATCATATTTCCGGCCGGGGTTCAACTCACACATGGGATAGAATGGGGGGCAGCGGCAGGTTTTTTGAACCCACTGCTGCCCCCAGAGAGGTAAGTGAGGATGGCAAATTTAACTGCGGCGGCGGGATCTCTGATCCAGGCAAATGGCTGCCAGAGCCAGCAGAGCCAGGCCGGGCAGCGGCTGACCCACCGGGGCCGCGCCGGTATTGGGGTTACTGGCGGGGGTGCTTTCACCGGACTGGGAAGGAACGATGATCACCACACCGCTGCCGCTTTCGGTCCACAGGATGATGGAGCCGGTAAGGCGCTCATACTTATCCCCCTCAGTCGGGCGGAACTCCCAATGGTATGCTACGCCTTTTTCTACGGGAGTATCATCGGCGGGTACTCCGTCGGATTCTCCTACCCATTTTACAGTGCCGGGCACAGAGAATGCATTATTATCGGCATTGAGGTGGGCATCGGCCAGGGTCTTGCCACTGGAGGTGATGGGGGTGTAATTAGGAGTGCCGGTGGGGGTGATCTTGGTGAGGGTGATATTTACAGTGACGGTGGCATCCTCGTGGTTCTTAGAATAGGTCTGATCATTATATCCAACTTGCATGGTTATTGTAATTTCGTCATTTACACTTAGACCATTAGCCAGTTGATAAGTAATGGCACCAGTATTAACATCCACACCCCAGCCACTTTTTATCGTGTCTACGGGAGAATAAGTTCCCGTGTGGAAACGCAGTGTTCCTGCATCCTTTGCCAGTTGGTTCAGCTCTGTGCCAATGTAATCATAGATATTGATGGTCTTGCTGGCGGTATCATTAAAGACCTGGTTCACATTGATGGTGCCCAGCTGGGGGCCATCCGCCTTGGCAATGGTCACCTTGACATTCCCACTGGTGAGGGAGTAGGTACCAACGGTGGCTGTGCAGCAATAATAGTAGTCCCCCGCGTTCAGGCCGGTTTCCACTGTATAGGTTTGGTCGGTAGCATTTGCAATAATTTCTTTATTGCTGCCGTTTACCTTGTACCACTGGTAGGTCACATTCTCTACACCCTCCGAGGCAACGGTTGCGGTAAGAACAGGAGCCTGTTCGGCGGTGTAGCCGTATTTGGTGGTGCTATTATCTTTTATAGATGCAGTGACACTCTTGATGGGGGCTTCCTTAACAGTCTTGCCATCGGTATCAAATACATAGCCGGGGGCCAGCAGGGTGTTCTTATCAGTGACTCCGGTAATGTTTTCGTAGGTGCCGCCGGAGAGTTCTACTTTAGCGCCGTTGGATACATTCAGAGTGGTGACGGTCAGATTTCCCTCGATCTTCACTGTGCCGCCAGTGACATTGATAGTACTAACAGTAGAAGATTGGCTATCAAGTGTGTTAGTGATAGTCAGGGTGCCGCCACTTACCGTAATGCTACCGGTCAAGTTATTGCCTGCAAGGTTGAGTGTCGCAAGGGAACCTTCAAAGCGCACAGCATCAGCAATGTCTTTCATAGAGAAAAGTTTCGTTTCGGTGCTGCCACCTTCGTTTTTCACATAGTTAAAAGCAGCTTGCAGAGTAGTGGCGCAGCTACTACAGGACGAGTCATTAAAGGAAACGGCCAGCTCTGCATCACAAAAGTCACATTTTCCATCTTTATATTTGCCGTTTGAACCATTATCACAGTGCTGGCGGGTATCACTTGTATCGACATAATCGCAGTTATCACATTTGGGGCTGTGGTTTATGCCATCGGCATTAGCCACATACTGATTACCGATATAGGTGTGGTTGTCACATACATCTGCCAGCGCTACGACAGACAGCATGGTGACACACAGCACGGCGGCCAGCAAAATACTACATACTCGTTTTTTCATACGCTCCTCCAGAATTACAGTTTTTTATTCTACCAGCCACAGGCGGCGGGCGGCGGTTTTGGCCTCGCTGCGGCGGCTGACATTCAACTTGGTGAGGATATGGCTGACATGGGTTTTTACCGTGGGCAGCTTGATATCCAGGATACGGCCGATCTCGGCATTGCTTTTATCGGCGCACATCAGGCGCAGCACCTGCAGCTCGGTGGCGGTCATTTCCTCGCCGGGGGCAGGGGCGGCACCAGGAAGTAGGGATACCGGGCGGCCTGCACCCGGGCGGAGGCCACGACCTGCCGGTACCAGCTCTCTTCCTCCGGGCTGGGCAGGGCCTGCAGCAGGGGCAGCAGGGCGGCGCCGTAGCAGCTTACCGGGCGGATGAACCCCAACCCGGCGGCAATGCGCAGGGCATCGGCAAGACTTTGCTGCCAGGCTTCGTCCTTTAGCCGGTACTGGGCCACAGCCCGCAAAAGCAGCAGGGTGGTGTGGTCCATCCGCCGCTGGCAGGTGACGCAGTAGGGCTCCAGCGGAGCCAGGGTGAGCAGGGCGGCCTGCGGCCTGCCCTGAGAAAGCTCCGCCATGGCCTGGGTAAAGTACTGGTACCGCTTCATGATATTGATGCTGAGCGGATCGCACGGGGCCTTTTCCCGGTACCAGCCATCTACGGCATCGGTATCGCCGGTCCTCAGGTCAATGCGGCACAGCATGGCATCGATATTGGGCAAAAATCGGGTCTGACCGCCCTCCGCAAAGCGCTGCCGCAGGCTTTCCAGCGTCCTGCGGGCATCCTGGGAGTGGCCGGCCGCCAGCTGGCTGCGGGCCAGCAGGCCCACCGCGGCAAACTCGATATCCGGGGTGCCGTCCCGCTGGATCTCCCCCAGCCGGGGCATCAGGGCCAGCATACGGGCGGTGATGTCCTCCCCTTTTTCGAACTTGCTTTCGGCGATGGCGCAATCCGGCAGACCCACGCCATCCCGGCCCAGAATGGCCTCCACCGGGACACGGATGGTCTGATAAAGCAGGTCATCCCGGCGGCTCCATTCGCTAAAGTCCTTGCCGCCGTTCATAATGCTGGGCAGGGCGCTGGTGACCGAAAAGGCCGGCAGGGTCACTTCCTTATTGACCAGCAGCCGGTAGGCCGAGGGGATGATGGCGGTGAGATCGGTGACACCGCGCTGCGGCAGGGAGATATCCAGCCAGGCCAGCCGGCCACGGGCCTGCCGCCCGGCCGCGTCGCTTTTGGTGCGGCAGCGGGCAAACTGAGAAAGCGCCTGATACCAGCGCTCGCTGCCCTCATAATCGGCCGCCAGGGCGCACAGCATACTCATGCCCTGCATCAGCGCCGGGGAGGCGGCGATCTCTTCCTCCGGCAGGCTGCGGTAGTATTTCTCCATCTCGCTGTAATGGCCCATGCCGGGGTGAAGCTCGGCATTGCGCACCAAAAGCTCGGAGACCTTGGAATGATCCCCAGCCATGGTGTAGCACTCCAGCGCGTGGCTGTAATCCTCTTTCAGCTCGTAGTAGAGGCCGCCGCGGCCCAAAACGGTGCGGCGCTTTTCCTCGCTGTATTCCCGGTCCATTTCCCACAGCAAAAAGGTGCGGAACTGCGGCCAGAACCGGAACCGCTGCACGCCATCGGGGCGCAGCATGGTGGTATTGTGCTGGAGCCAGGCCAGGCGTTCCCCGGCGTGGGGATCGCCGCTGACCATGCGGGCCAGCTCGGCATCGAAGCTCTCAAAGGGGGCAAGCTCCAGCAGAAAACGGCGGATGGGCAGATCGAACCGGCGGTAGACCGCTGCCTCGAAGTAGAAAAAGACCTCGTGGTAGCCCTGGGCGACAAGCTCCGGGCCATAGGGACGGCCACCGGCCATGCAGTGGGCAATGACCGCCACACCCAGCGGGTAGCCGCTGGTTTCCCGCAGGATCTCGGAAAGCTCCGATTCGCTGATGGGGGTGCCCTGCTGCCGGAACAGGGCACGGATATCCTCCCGGTCAAAAAGCAGGGCATCGGCATCCAGCACCGCCATGAGCCCAGCATACTGGAAGGCCATGAGCCAGCCCGGCACCGCCCCGCGGGAAAGCAGGACGAACCGGCGGTCGCTGTACTCCCGGATGAGCTGGCACAGCGCCTGCTGGTCGGGTTCTTCGGTCATCTGCCGCAGGTCATCGATCAGGAGGACCTGCCAGCCCTTATCATCCGCCGGCAGGGCAAAGTCCGGCTCCCCGGCAGTGAGGGAAAGCACCTGCTGACCGGCAAGCAGCGTTTCGGCCAGGGTGCTTTTGCCAAAGCCGCAGGGCGCGGTGAAAAACAGCACCCTGCCCCGTGCCATGAATTTTTGGTACTGTTCCCGGACAGACGGCCGGATGACTATATTTTTGGCCATGCGCTCCCTCCCTTTGCAGCGGATTCATCCCGTGGGGGGCACGGGATGACGAAGGGGACCAGTCCCCTTATGGTATGATGGATCGGCGGTATTTTGTGTTCTGATTTTATTTTACCAGCCAAAGCGGGTGATGTAAATCATCCCAAAGTATGAGAAGGATGGTTCTTTCCAAAAGATGAAGCGCTCCCCCGGCGGGCGGCCTGAGGGAGTGCTGACGCGGGATTCAAGGGGTCTTTTTTCCACGGGGGAGGGCCGCCAACGGAGCCAGGAGAGCTGCCCCGGCCAGCAGGGCCAGAGGCACCTGCACGGATGGGGCGCCGGTGCCGGGATTGGGCGGCGGTCATCGGGCTCCCCTTTTTGCATAGGGACGGAAACAAATTCCTTGCCAAAGTTGCAACCGCGTGTGCGGATTGTGCAATTGACTTTATGCACAAAGCTTTCTAAAATAAAAAGTGTAGATTGTGCACAATTTATTATGGAGTCCGTTTTCGGATCGCGACTGAAGGCGGCAGATTACCGTTCACCCGAGAATCAAAATTATAGAAGGGAGGATCGCATGCAAAGCTCCGTGCTTAGCCTTGCATGTGAACTACTATGACAAAGTCAGCTGCCCAAAAGCGTGAATGGCCGATCATTTTGATCGCGTTCCTCTTTATGTTCTTTTTCGGCCGGATTCTGGGCCCGTTCTCCGTGGTCACACAGGTCGGCTCCAATGTCCTGGGCGTATTTATCGGCGTTATTCTGCTTACAGTATTCACTTCCCAGTCCACCCTGGCTGCCATCCTGGGGATTATCGCCATGGTATACAGCGGCTTTTTAACATCCTCGGCCGCTGTATCCAGTTGGATGGGCGGTTCTACCGTCCCCCAGCTGATCTTTGTATCCGCACTGTGTGTGGCACTCAAGGAAGCCGGTGTCATTGATGTGCTGGTGCGCAAGCTGCTCAGCATCAAGGCGCTTCGAGGCCGTCCGGTCGCATTGCTGTTCTCGCTGTTCTTCTCCAGTTTTATCGTTTCCATGTTCATCGGGTTTATCCCCACCGCGCTGCTGTACTTCGGTATCTATGAGTCCATCCGGGATGTATGCGGCTATGATAAGCAGGATCGATTCTGCAAATTCATACTGCTGGGTATCTACCTGGGCTGCATGGGTAATTTCTGCTTCCCCTTCAAGGGCATTGCCCTTACCATTTACACCCTTATCAATACCAGCATGCAGGGCTTTGGACTGAGCATCAATATGTTCACCTATATGTTCGTGTGCATCCTGGTCAATCTGGTATGGCTGTGCATCCTGGCCTTTATGATCCCCGGTGTATTTAAGTGCAATATTGCCCCGCTGAAGGAGCTGGATATTGAAAATGTAGAGGCGCTGCGCAACATTCCCAAGAAATTTAATAAGCGCCAGAAGCTCATTCTCACCATCTTCTGCCTGTCCTTCCTGTATATCATCGTGATCCCGCTGCTGCCGAAGGACTTCCCCGGAAGCGCTGTTCTGGCTCCCATCGGCACTACCCTCATTTTCCTGCTGGCGCTGGGCATTCTGGGGCTTATCAAAGTAGACAGCAAGCCGCTGGCCAACCCCATGAAGCTGCTGAGTGAAGGCACCCTGTGGAATGTAGTGTGCATCGTTGGCTGCTTCACCTTCCTGGGCAATGCCATGGCTTCCGCTGATTTGGGCATTCGCGACTGGATCATCTCCCTGCTTAAACCCGTATTCGGCAATATGCCGCTGCCGCTGCTGCTGCTTCTCCTTACTGTTGTTATCACCATCATCACCAACATCTGCAACGGCACCCCTCTTACCCTGTTGGGCAACGCGGCCATCATGCCTTTTGTATGCCAAATGCAGCTGGACACCGGGATCAGCGCATCTGTTACTGCCGCGACGCTGAGCCTGTGCGCCAACATGGCCTTCCTGACCTATGCAGGTACCATCTACGCCGCGCTGCTGCTGGACCGCGAGGAGATAGACAACCGCTTTATTTGGCACGATGCCATCAAGGTGATTCCTGTTTATATCATTGTGGTTTATGTGATTGCCCTTGGCTGCAGCTACATTCTGCCCTAACCGGCTTTTCCGGGATGATATGGCCTGTTCCTTTCTTCCCGCACATCTGTTATAATATACTAAGAAACGAGGCAACCCCCTAATGGAAGAACTAAAGCAAATCATTGAGCAATCCCACTCCATCCCCGTCGCGGGGGAAGCGGATGTGATAGTAGTAGGCGGCGGCGTGGCCGGTGTGGCCGCCGCGGTTTCAGCCGCCCGCAATGGCTCCCGGGTCATCCTGCTGGAGAAAAGCATCATTTTGGGCGGCCTGGCTACCCTGGGTCATGTCTGCATCTACCTGCCCCTTGATGACGGCCTTGGGCACAAGGTATATGGCGGCCTGGCAGAGGAGCTGCTTCATGTCTGCATCCGCTACGGCTACGATAACCTACCCGACTGCTGGAGGGACGGGCCCGATACCGTAGACGCTCCCACCGGCCGCTACCGCACCAATTTTAATATCCCGGCTGCCGTGTGCGCACTGGATGAACTGATGGAACAGGAAGGTATTCAGGTCGTTTTTGATACCAACTTCTGCGCGCCCATTATGGAGGGTAAAACCTGCAAGGGCGTCATTGTCGAAAACAAATCCGGGCGCACCGCCTACCTGGCCAAGGCCTTTGTGGATGCCAGCGGCGACCTGGACCTGATGTTCCGGGCAGGCGCCCCCACAGAAACGCAGCGAAGCATTGTTTCTCACTGGGCACATGAAATAGACCTGGACACCATGAAAAAAGGCCTGGAAACCGGGCAGGCCCTGCAGGCACTGCCGCTGCGCTGGCTGGGGCTTCGTCCCGATGCCGATAACAGCGAAGCGGAGATTCCCATGTACTATGGCACCACCAGTGAGGGCGTCAACGGATATATCCGTACCAGCCGCAAATTGGCGCTGGACTACTTAAAGCAGCACCAGAGCCCCTCCTACGCGCAGATGACCCTGCCGCTTATGCCGCAGTTCCGTATGACCCGCCGGCTGGTTGGCAAGGAGCAGCTGGAGGTAGTGCCTGACCGGTATGTAGAAAGCTCGATCGGCTGCATGATCCACTCGCTGGAAGTCCCTGCCGAAGTATACGAGTTCCCGTACGGCGGTCTCATTGATACCGAGATCGCCAACATTGCCGCAGCTGGAAGGATTGTTTCCGCCACCGGCCGCGGCTGGGAAGTCGCACGGTTCATTCCCGCCTGTGTTCTCACCGGTGAAGCTGCCGGCTTGGCTGTTTCCATGGCTGCCAGGGAGAATATCAGTCTGCAGGCGCTGGATGTGCCTGCCCTGCAGCGCACTCTGGCCAGCCGCGGCGTCAAGATCCACATGGATGAAGCCCTGCGCCAAAACCGCCGCCCCCAGCCTGGAGAAAAGAAGGACCCAAAAAAGACAGATGCCACATCTGTTGTTCGGGCGGATTCCCTTTCCTACCATCACTAAGACACTGAGGCACTAAGGGAAACCCATCGCACTGCCTACCCGCTGCCATAACCAAAAGGAGAGCGTACTATGGATATCCAATACTTGAAGACTGTACTGCAGGTGGCCACCCACCTGAATTTCAGCAAGGTCGCTGAGGAGATCCCCTGTGCGCCCTCCTCGGTCTCCCGGCAGGTAAAGTGTGTGGAGGAGGCCCTGGGCATCACCCTGTTTGACCGTCCGGCCCGGGGCGAGCGCCTGAAGCTGACGGGACCGGGCTCCAGCGTTCTCCCCTATATCGCACAGGTGGTGGGGCAATATGAATCGCTGGAGCTTCACATCAGCCGGCTGAAGGGCCAGGATGATGAGCCCTATACCATCGGCCTTCCTTTAGGGCGCATCAGCATAAAAACCGAGTGCCTGCTGATGGAAAAATTCTATCTGTATGCCCCCGGGCGCAATATTCAATTTCTCTTTTACCAGTCCTCGGAGGTCGAAGCCTGCCTGCACAGCCGGGAATTTGATGCGCTGCTGGTCACTCGTGTCTTTTGGCGGGAGGATCGTAATAAAGCGCCAGCCTTCTGCACCATACCAAGTACCCGCTGCACCCTGCTGCGCTATCAGCCGCTCTGCATCGTCATGCGGGCAGACCACCCTCTAGCTGAACAAAAGGAGGTGGATGTGGGCGACCTGCGGGAGCAGAGCTTTATCCTGTACTATGATCCCATCCGTGAAGGAATCCGTACCGGAGATATTCAAACAGACGGCTTTCTTCGGCACTGCCGACGCGCCGGATTTGTGCCTAAGTTGGAGATCATCTCCAAGAACATCTCCGAGCTGCGCAATGTATGTGTAGAGAACTATAACTGGGTCTACCCCACCTTCCAGCCGAATTGGATGCTTCCCTCCTCCCAGATTCGGGCTGTCCCATTGAAAGATCCCCTGTATGGCTCGGAATACTACCTGATTACCACCGAGGATCGCACCGATGACACCTCGGAAGTGGTTCGGCGGTTCTTCCGGCAGACCTTTTCTGCGGACTGAAGTGCCCACCCATAAACAAACAGAATGTATGAGCCGCCGGCAGATGCCGGCGGCTCACTTTGCAGTAATTATTGTTACGCCTGTTCCCTGCCTTTTACCGATAGTCATTCTTCGGCGAAAACATCGGCGACCAGTAGGGCATCGGCTTGGTCGCAACCAGTGCCAAGCGCTGCACGCCCCGCTCCCGTAGGGGTTTTCCATCTGCCGCACCTCGCCCGCTTTGCTGATACCGCTATCTTGCCGCTGGCTGCTGGCGCCCATTTCCCCCATGGCATGGAATAATACGGAAGAGGCCTGCTCTCTCCATATTACAGCATCGGAATCACTTCAAATTATTGAATAAACAACAGCATTATCATCGAAAGCACCGCCGGCATCAGTCGCGCGCACTTTTCCGTGATGAGTGCCGCCGTTTCCTCCCGCCCCAGCAGCGGAGAGAGGGTGCTGGTCCAATCGGCAAAGCTGCCGATCATAAGATGTACCGCCGCCGCGGAGCTGAGGTAGATGGCGCCCCCGATGAGGATGGCCCGACGGGTTTTCCGGTACTGGGGCTTTATCTGCGTATAGCAGGCCCGCACGCTGAAGAAGCCCAGCGCCATACCCAAAAGCCCGGTCCCCAGCAGCAGCGGCAGCCGCCACGCCGGGTAAGCACCGCTCAGGTACGCTTCCCGCAGGAAAAGTCGCTATCGCCAGGGTTGGCCGGAATGATGCTCAGGCACAGGTCCCCCACCAGCATCAATGCCGCCCCCAGGGCCCCAGCCAGCAACCCCGCCGGTATGTTGTTATGTTCATCTGCTCTCTCCCGTTCGTCCCTTGTCGTTCTGTTTTGGTTAGCGGTAGCTAACCTTGTGGTCTTTGAAAAGCTGCCCTGCGGCAGCGTGCTGTTTTACGGGCTTTTGCCCGCTTCTGGCCACATTTTAGCACTACCGGCCCCGCATTTCAATGGGGGCCGGGCAGATTTTTTCTCCTATCGTGCTCTTTTTGGCGGACAAACACAGGTTTTCTCAGATTCGCAGGTACTGCTCCATGCTTTCCCGCAGGCGATGGTATGTACCTTCCACCTCCTTGGGGTCACAGTAGAAAGCTGCCGGGATCTCCTCCAGATCATACCCATTGATGAGCGTCCAGGCCAACTGCTGCTCATCCCACGGCAGGCAGGATAAATAATCGCACAGGCACACATATTGGGAAAAATCGCCGTGGTGGGTCGGCAGCCGGCTGATCAAAGGCGTTTCATTTTCCCCGCTGATGGGTTTATCCAGCGAGATAAGACGGTAGTAGTCGTCATTCCTCTGCTTTTTGCAGGCGGAAAGCGCATCATAAACCGCCTGGTAAGCCCGCGCCCAGCCACCGGCCCCATCCCAGCGGAATCCCACCGGGTCATAGTGGTATACCGATAAAAACGCTTGCCAGCCGATGGCGTGCAGCTCCTCCGCACTGCCCCTTTCCAACGCAAGCTCCCTTATGGCATCCCGGATCATCCGCTCCACCACTGCTTCCTCCCGGCGGGAAAATCTTCTCTTCCTCATCGCGCCCTCCCCTTAGAAGCTTTTTTCACATTTTTACGGATGGTTGCAAGATCCGGTTCCGGGAGCTCCTCACAGCAGCCGACCCAAGCCTGCTCCTGCTCGAACCACTCCATGGTATAAACGGCTGGCAGCTGGATCTCCTTCTCCTGTAGGAATTTCAGCAGCCGTTCATTGCGCGCGCTGCTTCCGCTCATATTGAAGTGCACATTGGGCGACCGCTGCGGGTAAAGCGCCACATAGCGGCCATCAGGGCTGATCCGCGCACAATAATCGCTCTGTTTTTCCGCCAGCCGTTTTCTCAGCTCCCCATAGAGGAAAATACGCCCGTCCTCCTGGATCTTTACCAGGGGCTGGTCCCGGCTGGGAAAGGCCGTGGGGAAATCCAAAAATGTACCGAAATCGATGCTCTTCAGGTATTCAAAAGTATCCATCTTTGCTCCCTCCCATTTCTATGACCTATATTCCGTACAGCTTCATTTTAAGGGAATCCGCTCGCAAATACTATTGACGAACATCATCAAGTTTTGCTGTAAAATGTATGCTGTGCGTCAATATATTGCGGCGCCGGATTAAGGTATAATGGAATTTAGGCGCTTTTTATGGTTATGTTTCTCCTGCATTTTGGCGCCCGCGGCGCAGCCGCAAAAATACAGCAGCACCGGGACAGAGGAATCTCCGCCCCGGTGCTGCTTCATATTTTTATTACTGTTCTTTGTGGTTGTTCCGCTTGGCACCCAGAATGCAGACGCCAACCATCACCAGTACAACCATACCGCAGGCTATGCCGCCCTGCCCGGCCACGCCGGTGCTGGGGTTGCTCACCTTGCCGTCCTCGGTGGGCTGGGCAGGCACAATGATGACAGTACCGGCATCTTCCCAAGGAGTGATGGTACCGGAAAGGCCATCGAAATTGCGCTCGTAATCATTATTTTGGGGGAACACCCGCTCAGATGGCCAGCGCCGGTGATTCCCCTGCCCTATAAAAAAGTCCTCCGCACGGGATTCCATGCGGAGGGATTTTGGCATATATTCGGTTTAGAATTCCGCAAAGCCGGTGGTGCGGGGGAAAGGCAGTACATCACGGATATTCGGGATGCCGGTGACATACATGATGAGTCGCTCGAAGCCCAGGCCAAAGCCGGCATGGCGGGCACCGCCAAAGCGGCGCAGATCGAGATACCACCAGTAGTCCTCCTCATTCAGGCCCAGCTCGTGGATGCGGTTCAGCAGGACATCCAGGCGTTCCTCGCGCTGGCTGCCGCCGATGATCTCGCCAATACCGGGCACCAGCAGATCCACGGCCGCCACGGTCTTGCCGTCATCGTTCAGGCGCATATAGAAGGCCTTGATCTCCTTGGGATAATTGGTAACAAAGACCGGCTTGCCGAAGATCTTTTCGGTGAGGTAGCGCTCGTGCTCGGTCTGCAGATCCACACCCCAGCTTACGGGGTACTCAAACTCCACATCGGCCTTTTGCAGCCGCTCGATGGCCTCGGTGTAGGTGCAGACGGCAAAGTCGCTGTTCACCACATGGTTCAGGCGCTCCAACAGCCCCTTATCCACAAAGTTATTGAAGAATTCCAGCTCGCGGGGGCACTGCTCCATCACATAGCGCAGCACATATTTTATCATATCCTCCGCCAGCACCATATTGTCCTCCAGGTCGGCAAAGGCGATCTCCGGCTCGATCATCCAGAACTCGGCGGCATGACGGCCGGTGTAGGATTTTTCCGCGCGGAAGGTGGGGCCAAAGGTATAGATCTTGCCAAAGGCCATGGCCATGCATTCGCCCTCCAGCTGGCCGCTGACGGTGAGGTTGGTGGCTTTGCCGAAGAAATCCTGGCTGTAATCGATCTTGCCGTCCTCAGTCAGAGGGGGATCGGCGGGATCGATGGTGGTGACGCGGAACATCTCTCCGGCACCTTCACAGTCGCTGCCGGTGATGAGCGGGGTGTGAGCGTACACAAAGCCGCGCTCGGTAAAGAACTTGTGGATGCCCTGCGCCGCGACAGAACGCACCCTGAATGCCGCGCTGAAGGTATTGGTACGGGGGCGCAGGTGCTGGATGGTGCGCAAAAACTCCATGCTGTGGCGTTTTTTCTGCAGGGGATAATCCGGAGTGGAGGCGCCCTCCACAGTGATCTCCTCCGCATGGATCTCAAAGGGCTGCTTGGCCTCGGGAGTCAGCAGCAGGCGGCCGGTGACGATAAGCGCCGCGCCGACATTCTGGCGGGAGATCTCATCGTAGTTGGCCAGTTTATTTTCCTCAAACACCACCTGCAGATTGCTGAAGTAGCTGCCATCGTTCAGCTCGATGAAGCCAAGGGCCTTGCTGGAGCGCAGGGTGCGCACCCAGCCGCAGACAGTGACCGGCTCCGCGGTGTAGCGCTCCGGCTCCGCAAACAGTGCTTTGATCTCTACTCGTTTCATGGGTCTTATCCTTCCTTTTTTCCGAAAGTGATTTATAATATTATAGTACGCCAAAGGGCCGGGCGCAATCCCCTCTTTGCCCACAATGCGAAAAAATGTCTTTTAGGGTAACTTTTTTGCAAAAAGGGGGTTGCTTTTACGCCAACGATACGGTATAATAAATTCTTGTCAGGGCTTTACTTGACCGTCCTGATAACGACATGGAGATGTCGCCTAGTTGGTCGAGGGCGCACGACTGGAAATCGTGTAACCGTCAAAAGCGGTTCGAGAGTTCGAATCTCTCCATCTCCGCCAAAGAAAAACCCGCAGAAATGCGGGTTTTTCCTTTGTTTATGCGGGTTTTCAGGCTTTTTGCGGTTTGCGCTTTTTTGCGTTCAAAGTACACAGTAAAATACCCCCCTCCCCTACAAAAGGGCAGAATGGATGATATCTGGCATGGGCCTAAAAATCTTTTTTCATGCTTTCCAGTCAAATAACAAGCCGCGCGGATCATTACGACCCGCGCGGCTTTGTTCAGGAAGAGATTATGAAAAAGATGTAGGAAGATGTCTTGATTACTTGACCATTGCGGCCTTCTTGGCCTCTTTCTTGGCCTCCAGCTTGCTTACGATGACGGCACAAGCCGCATCGCCCACGATGTTGATGGTGGTACGGCCCATATCAAACAGACGGTCGATCCCATAGATAAGCAGGATGCCCTCCACGGGGATGCCTACGCTGGTAAGTACCATTGCCAGCATAATAACACCCGCACCGGAAACACCGGCAGTACCAATGGAAGCAAGCGTTGCGGTAATAATTACCGTCACCATCTGGCCCAAAGTAAGCTGCATCCCATAGCAGCTGGCCAGGAAGATGGTATTCACCGCCATATAGATTGCCGTACCATCCATATTGATGGTAGCACCCAGCGGCAGCACAAAGGAGGAAATTTCCTCGCTGGCGCCCAGGTTCACCGCGCACTCCTTATTGATGGGCAGGGTAGCCACGCTGGAGGTGGTGGAAAACGCAAACGCCATCGCGGGGAACATCCCCTTGAAGAACTTGAAGGGGCTAAGGCCGGCCATCGATTTCACCGTAATAGAATAAGTGATAATAGCGTGCAGGATATAGCCGAGATAGGCAACGCCCAGTACCTTGGCCAGGTCGCCCAGAATCTCCGGGCCCTGAGTCGAAACTACCCAGGTCATCATGCAGAAAACACCGATGGGAGAAACCTTAATGATGAACATCAAGATGTGCATAAACACTTCGTTCAGGCTCTCAAAGAGATCCGCAACCGGTTTTCCCTTCTCCCCTGCCAAAATGATGCCCGCGCCAATCAGCAGCGCAATGACAATGATCTGCAGCATCGAGGAGTTTGCAAAAGGAGCAATAATATTGCTGGGGAAGATATCTACCAGCGTGGTCATAAAGTCGGTGCTGGTCGCTTTATCCCAGGTGCCCAATCCCTCGGTAGAAAGCTGCGGGAACCCGCCCTTGAAGAGATTGGCCAGTACCAGGCCGATGATAAGCGCTACAATGGTGGTGCAGATGTAGTAGACCATCGTTTTCCAGCCAATGGAGCCGACCTTCTTGATATCCTTCATGCTGATCATGCCGCATACCATGGAGAACAGCACGATGGGCACTACGATGAACTTGAACAGGTTAACAAAGATGGTACCAATGGGCTTAATGAACTTCGTGGCAAACGCCGCGCCGCCTGGAACATAAATCAGGCCCCAGCCAAGCAGTGAGCCCACGATCAGCGCCAGGAAAATCCAAAACGCCAGGGAAAGTTTCTTCTTACCGGTTGACATAATGTTTGCACCTCGTATCACAGAGTTTTAATATGCTTCACAGTATAGCACTTTATTCTCATTTGTAAATACTTTTTGCAAGTTTTTCTTTCAGTCAAATTCATTTTTATGCGCCGCGCAGGCGATATGTTCCCTGTTTTTTGTTTTTTTAGCTAATATGACGAACATTTTTGCATGTTTCAGCTTTATCTCGCTTCATTCTACGCAGCATTTCCTCTCCACTTCCTGCAAAAGCCGGCATTCGGCCCGCAGGGCGTTCCGGCTTTGCCGGAACTGGGCGGCCTCCGGCCGCCCACGCCCGCCTGCGGCGGGCGGCCCTGCGGGCCGTCCCTCTCCTCTGGTCTTTCCCCTGCGGCAGCCCCCGGCCATCCACCCCGGCACAAATATCAAAGACCCGGCAGGGATTCCTTCCCCACCGGGCCTTCTGTTTATAACAATGTCACCGTCAAAGTTTCCTTGGGCCGCGCCATAAAGCGTGCCTGCCAGGTCACGGTCTCCACCGGCTCATAGCGCGGCGAGGAATACGCCGCACGCACATCCTCTCCGGCTTCATCGCCTTTGCCCGAAACAAAAATTGCCGTCGGCCCATCCGCCCCGCCGATGATCCCGATGCAGGCGCTCTCCTGCGCCGTAAGGCCGTTCTCCACCTTGCAGGCGCGGGCCTCATCGCCGGGCGCCGCATCTGCCAGCACAAAGTCCCCCACCGGCAGCGGCGGCTCCAGCGTGTACTGCATGGCCACATACTCTGTCGGGAATTCCATCCCCACCGGGGGCAGCAGGCTGCGGTCCGTCGTTTCCGGCGTCAAAGAGAGCACCCGCAGCGTATGGGTCAGTCCTGTGCGGGGGTCGGTCAGCGGCACTGTTTTGCCCGGCTCCGCCGTAAATGTACCCCCATCCTTCGCTTCCTTCTCGGCCATCATGGTCAGTTCCACCGTTTCCGGTTTCAGTTCCCCGCCATTCCACGGGCAGCACACCCGCCAGATGACCCAGCCGCAGTTCCGTTCCAGTCCATAGTGCTCCAGCACCCGGTCAGCATCCTCATCGCAGCAGTCATCCTCCGGTTTCCAATATACCCCACATCCGGTGCTTTCCCGCAGCGGCTGGCCGTTTACCGTCACCTCTGCCCGGAAGCGCTCCTCCATCGGATTTTCCGCCTCCATCGCGTCCT
Source organism: uncultured Clostridia bacterium (assembly GCA_937907305.1). Classification (GTDB taxonomy): domain Bacteria; phylum Bacillota; class Clostridia; order Oscillospirales; family Ruminococcaceae; genus Angelakisella. The sequence continues at coordinate 16,688 of CALERQ010000219.1, forward strand.
GCTCCGCCGGGGTCAGCTCCCGCTGGGGCTCGCCGTTTTCCTCCAGCCCCCACTTTTCCGCAAAGCGCTCCAGTGCCTCCAGCGGCACCTTCTTCAGCAGGTCCAGCACCACTCCCTCGCCGCAGCAGTACATCGCCGGCGCCAGCCATTCCTCTTCGCCCCAGGTAAATGTCTTCCCCAGCGCGATCTCTCTGCCGGGGCGGTGCCGGGGTTTCTTTCCGCCAAACCCGTATTCAAAATAAACTTCCCATTCCTGCGGCTCACGGCCTACCGGATGCAGCAGCTCCTCATATTCCTTCTCAAACCGCAGCCCGGAGCAATCTGTTTCCGCCCGCACCTCCTTGAGATACCGCCAGGGATGCTCCATCGGGGCCAGGCCGCACTTCTCCTCGATTTCCCGCATCACCGCCCGCTGGTCCTCGGTCGGCGGGTATTCCCGCAGGAAATCCTCGAACTGATCTTCTGTCCACATCCAGGCCTGCTCCAGCGCGGCGGTATCCCCACAGGCCAGCAGCAGCCGCAGGAAGTCCCCCATATCCCGCGCCAGCGGCTGCACGCAGTCCTGCCCCGGATTCATGGGGCTTACCGAAAAGATGGTGTCCCCAAAGCCCTTTATGGTGCAGAAGTGGATGCCATCCACCCCCGCCCAGCCGAAGATCTTAGCCCCCTTCGGCGTGCAGGTATAGCGCACCGCGTTGCGGCCGCCCTCCGCGCCCAGTGCCCCCAGGTCAATATGCATTCTCTTAAAATCCGCATAGGTCATGGTACCGCATCCTTTCTCTTCCACGCTATTTCTATTCCTTATTCTTCCGTTTATGGCGCTCCCTTACCAGCAGCACCACTCCCACGATCAGCAGCACGGTCAGCGCCGCCACTATCCATTCCAGGTCGTACTCCTGCACAAAGAATCTCCAGCTATGACCGGTCACATTGCTGTCCCACCGGTATTGCCAGGTGCTGTGGTCGCTGCTCCACACCCTGTGCGGGATCATCACCTCCACAAACCGCGAGGCAATATAAATGATCACATTCCCCCAAAAGCCCAGCAGCGCCGCGCAGCCCCCGGCAATCACTTTTCCATCTGCCCGGTGCGGCTTCACTGGGGCAGCTGCTGGGACCTGGGAACTCTCCTGTTCCTCATCCAGCAGGTAATCCGCCGTCACTCCAAAAAGCCGGCTCAGCTGCCACAGGTTTCCGGCATCGGGCTGCGCCGTACCGCTCTCCCACCGGGAAACCGCCTGGCGGGAAACCCCCAGCTTTTCGGCCAGTTCCTCCTGGGAAAGCCCCCGGCTTTTGCGCAGCTGCATTATTTTCTCCGATAATTTCATTGTAAGGTACCTCCGTTTGATTGGTGCCTCCATCCTACCAAAGCCCGCCCGGTAAATCCACCGCGTCCTCTTCCCATTCCCGCAACAAGAGTTTACATTTCCTCTTTTTCGTTGTATTTCTCCAGGAAGCTGTGCAGCTCATCGTCATCTCCCATCCGGTAGCCCACCGCTGTAGCCAGGTTCACGTTGTGCATACTGCGGAAGATATTGATATCCACATTTTTGTTGTGCTGCTTCATCTGGGCGATCAGCTTCTTCATCTCCTTGCGGGCACTGTCCTCCTCGTTGTGCTCGGTCCGCTCGGTAAAGCGGCAGGCGCACTGCAAAAAGCGCAGGTTATTGTGCTTCCCCCAGCTGATGATATCCTCCTCCCGCACCAGGTACAGCGGCCGAATCAACTCCATCCCCGCAAAGTTGGTACTGCGCAGCTTGGGCAGCATCGTCTTGATCTCCGCCCCGTACAGCATACTCATCAGCGTCGTCTCTATCACATCGTTAAAGTGGTGCCCCAGCGCGATCTTATTACAGCCCAGCGCCTGCGCCTCCTTATACAGGTACCCACGCCGCATCCGGGCGCACAGGTAACAGGGGGACCCCCCCTCCACCTCATCCACCACCCCAAAGATCGGACTTTCAAAAATACGGATGGGCAGTTCCAGCGTGCGGGCATTCTGCTCAATAAGTGCCCGGTTGGGGGGACTGTATCCGGGGTCCATCACCAGGTACTCCACCTCAAAGGGAAAATCACTGTATTTCTGCAGATGCTGCATGCACTTGGCCAGCATCATGCTGTCCTTTCCCCCGCTGATGCACACGGCTATGCGGTCGCCCGGCTTGATCAGCTCATAGTCCTTGCATCCGCCTATAAACCGGTTCCATATCGTTTTGCGGTATTTGGTGATGAGGCTGCGCTCCGCCAGCTCTCCCGCGGTCATCTCTTTCGGCATTTTTCTGCCCTCCCGGTGGTTTTTGTTTCTACCGCCTAATGATATCACACCCTCTGCCCCACCGCAAGCAATGATGCTTCCCCAGCCCGCGTCCCGCTCCTCCGCCGGTCCCTGCCCGCCGCAGGATACGGCCCGCAGGGCACCCCATCCTCCGGATGGGGTCGGCGGCCTTCGGCGGCCTTCGGCCGCCTGCGCCCGGCTGCGCCGGGCGGCCCTGCGGGCCCCTCCCCCGCCAGCCCTCGCAGGCCTTCCGCTTTCAACTCCCCGCGGGCTTATCCCTCCGCGGCGGCCTTCGGCCGCCCCCTCCCCCCCAATAAAAAATCTCCCCTGCCGCGCGCCCCGCATGGCAGAGGAGAATCTCCTTTTTACCCGTGATGTTCCTCATTTTCGTTGGTGTGGATGTTGATAAACTCCGCCCGCATCTTGGAATAGAGGATGGTCTGGCTGCTGTAAAGTCCGCAGTAGCCGGAAAGCAGATAGCTGATGGCACAGGCCATCGCAAAGTACAGCACATCGCCGGTACCGAACAGCTCAATGCTCAAAAATACTGAGGCAATGGGACAGTTCACCGCCCCGCAGAACACCGCCACCAGGCCAATGGCCGCGCCAAAGCCCGCCGGCAGCCCCATGGCGCCGCCCAGCACGCAGCCAAAGCACGCCCCCACGAAGAAGGAGGGCACTACCTCGCCGCCCTTAAATCCAAACCCGATGGTCACCGCGGTGAACAGCAGCTTCCAAAGCCACGCCCACGGCTCCACCTCGCCGCTCACGGCCCGTTCCACCATCTCCATTCCGGCGCCGTTGTAATTGGTGTTACCCACCAGCAGCGTCAGCGCGATCACCAGCGCGCCGCCCACCAGCACCCGTCCGTATGGGTTCGGCAGCAGCCGCGCCGCCAGCTTCCCGGTCTTCTGCAGCCCGCGGCAGAACAGAATACTCACCACCGCGCAGCCTATGGCCAGCAGGATCACCAGCAGCATGGTCCAGGGCGCCAGCCCCGGGTCCGCCACCGCAAAGCGGGTCGGCGGCACCCCCATCAGCAGGCTCACCAGGTAGCCCACCAGCGCGGCCGTCAGGCAGGGGATCAGCCCGGCATAATAGAACACCCCCACGCTGATGACCTCCATCGCGAAGATGGCCGCCGTCAGCGGCGTCCCGAACAGCGCCGAGAACACCGCGCTCATGCCGCACAGGGTGGCCAGCGGCAGGTCCTTCTCCCCCAGCCGCAGCAGCCGCCCGGCCTCAAAGCCGATCCCCCCGCCGATCTGCAGTGCCGCGCCCTCGCGTCCGGCACTGCCGCCGCCCAGGTGGGTCAGCACCGTGGAAATAAAGATGACCGGCACCAGCAGCACCGGCACATTCTTGCCAAAGTGCACCGATTCTATGACAGCGTTGGTATCCTTGCCCTCCACCTTGGTCACACGGTACAGCCCCACAATAATAAGCCCCAGCACCGGCAGCAGGTACAGGATCCACGGGTACGCCGCTCTCATTTGGGTGGCATAGTTAACGCCGATGTGGAACAGCGATCCGATCACCCCGCCGATCCCGCCGATCAGCGCCCCCACCGCCAGCCACTTGGCCAGCGCGGCCGGGTATGCCCCGATGTGCGCCAGTACCCTCTTCCATTTTTCCACGCTATTTCGCCCTTCTCTCCTGCTTTTTCACAAAAATCCCCTTATTTATAGCACCTTTCCCCGCCGGTGTCAATGATAAAACCGCACCCCATCTGCCCGGCGGCATACAGGGTGCGGCTCATTCCATCCTCAGCTTTTATAGAATTGTTATTTGGGATTATGCTACTTCAGCAAGCTTCTTCATTACTCTTGCAGATACCTCAACATAGTACGCAGCGTCCGCATCCGACAAGCTCTTGCTATCGATCGCATTGAGCTTCGCCATCATGTCAGAGTATTTACTCATGTAGTCAGCGAGGTCGCCCATCATAGAAACTTGATCTGTGGATGCTTTGTACTTCTTCATAAAGGCAACATAGGAATCAAAAAACTCTTCGTAGCTATCCATTAGAGCTTTGAAGTCAGCGCTTACACCATCGGTCGTAGTTTGCGGATTGTCTTGCTGCTTGTCATTATCGACAGGTTCAGTGTCAGTCTGGTTGTTGTCTTCTTGGGGTGCATTGAAAGATATTCTCATAATATCATCGCCTTCATAGGTAACAAGCAGATGATACCCATCGGCATCATAGGCATTAAACCAGTCATCGCGTATTGTAGAATCAATCGTAAATCCAGCCTCTTTGCACCGATCTACATATTCACTGTACTGCTCCATTGAAGTGTCAGCGATGTAAGCAACAAATGAACTTCCTGAGCCGCCAAGGATCTCGCCCATCTCGGACTCAGGAATCGGGACTTTATATCCAAGCTGAATAGTAGACCAGTCTATCGTGCTATAATCCTCAGTCTTCGTATTCTTCTCCTCTCCGCACGCCACCATTGAAAACAGAAAGAGACCAATGACAACCTTGCATAAAGCATGACAAGAACAGCAGCGGTGCGAGTACAAATCGGAAATCTACAATA
>CALERQ010000220.1 GCA_937907305.1 uncultured Clostridia bacterium
AATGCTGTTCAATTTTCAAGGTGCATCTTCGCCGCACCCCCGTGGGTGACAGCTTGTTTATTATATTATAATCACAACAGCTTGTCAAGCACTTTTTACTGGTTTTTTCGAAAAATCTTTTCTTTTTCCCACCAAAACATTTCTTCCGATTTTGTGCATCCTGTGCTATACTCTTTATATGGAATCCACAAAAGGAGGAGACGCTGCCATGCAATGGGAAAAACTATCCGAAACAATGCAAATTGCCATTGATGATACCCATCGCTTTGGCACCGACGCTTTCCTGCTGGAGCATTTTGCGGCGGTGCGCGGCATGGATACGGTGTGTGATTTATGCGCCGGATGCGGCATTATTGGGCTTTTAATGCTGCGTCGGGAGCGCCCACCGCAGGCTGTTACGGCTGTGGAGGTCTCCCCCGATGCCGTGGAACTGATGCATCGGACGGCAGATACTTCCTCTCTTGCGCATTTCGCCCCTTTGCAGGGGGATCTCCGGGAGATTCGCACATTGCTGCCCGCCCACAGCTTCCGGCTGGTCACCTGCAATCCACCCTATTTTCCCGCCGGAAGCGGCTACCTGTGCCCGGAGGACAGCCGGCGCCGGGCCCGCCACGAACAGGAGGAAAGCTGCACCATCGGGGAGGTGTGTGACGCGGCCGCCTGGCTGCTGCAATACGGGGGCCGCTTTTGCCTGTGCCAGCGTCCGGAGCGCCTGACCGATGTACTTTTGGCAATGCGGCAGGCCAGGCTGGAGCCCAAGCGTCTGCGCTGGGTGCAGCAGCGCCCGGAAAACCCCCCGTGGCTTTTTTTGTGGGAGGGAAAGGCAGGCGCTAAGCCGGGCCTTACCGTAGAACCGCCTCTCATCGTAGAAAACGCCGATGGCAGCTACTCCGATGTGATGAAAACGATATATCATATTGTATAATTTCACACTATTATTCTATTCGTAAAGGAATTTGTGCTATGGGAACCTTATATATTGTGGGCACCCCCATCGGGAATTTAGGGGACTTCTCACCACGCGCTATTGAGATCTTAAAAACGGTGGATTTCATCGCCGCCGAGGACACTCGCGTTACCCTTAAACTTCTTAACCATTTTGAGATTCGGAACACCCTCATCAGCTACCATGAGCACAATGCCGCCACCCGCGGCCCGGAGCTGCTGGAGCGCCTGCTGAATGGGGAAAATGGTGCAATCGTTACTGATGCGGGGATGCCCTGCATCAGCGACCCCGGCGAAGGGCTGGTGGCCCTCTGCCACGAAAGCGGAGTAGAAATCGCCACGGTGCCCGGCCCCACCGCCGCCATGACCGCTCTGGCCGCCAGCGGCCTGCCCACCGGTAAGTTCCTCTTTGAAGGCTTTCTGCCCATCAAGAAGGGAGAGCGCGACGCCACTCTGCAGGCAATCAGCCGGCTGCCGCATACTCTCATCTTCTACGAGGCTCCCCACCGCCTGCGGCAGACCCTTGCCGCCCTGCTGGAGGGACTGGGGGATCGTCCCATCACCCTGTGCCGGGAGCTGACCAAACTGCATGAGGAAATGCAGCGCATCACCCTGGCAGCCGCCGTGGCGGAATATGCCGAGCGAGAACCCCGCGGGGAATATGTGCTCATCGTGGCTGGGGCAACAGAAAACGACCCCACCGCCCAAATGACGCTGGAACAGGCCGCAGCGCTTGTGCGCCGCCTGACTGGGGAAGGATCATCCCTGAGCGATGCGGCCAGGCAAGTAGCCAAAGAAACCGGCTACCGCAAGGGCGAGCTCTACCGCCTGGCACTGGAAAGCGAATAACCTCGTCGGATACCTATCATTTCTCATCATACCAAAGGCCCCCGCTCCTTTTCGGAGCAGGGGCCTTTTTGTTATTAGTCTGCCTGCATTAAGATCAGATCAGCTCGATGATGGCCATCTCAGCAGCGTCGCCGCGGCGGGGGCCAATCTTTACGATGCGGGTATAGCCGCCGTTACGGTCGGCATACTTGGGGGCGATCTCATCCATAACCTTCTTCGCGACAGATTCCTTGGTGATGTAGGAATAAACCTGACGCTTGGAGTGAAGGTCATTTGCCTTGGCAATGGTGATCATCTTCTCCGCCATTGCACGCACTTCCTTTGCGCGGGTCACGGTCGTCTCGATCTTACCGTTCTCCAGCAGGAAGGTAACCATGGCACGGAGCATCGCTTTTCTATGGTCAGTGGTTCTACCCAGTTTTCTGGCACCTGGCATTTATATCACTCCTTACCTTTTATTCGTCGTCGCTGTGCAGATTAAAGCCCAGAGCCTCCAATTTGCTCATGACTTCTTCCAGCGACTTTTTGCCGAGATTGCGGACCTTCATCATCTCTTCGGGCGATTTATTGATCAGATCGCCCACCGAGTTGACGCCGGCACGCTTCAGACAGTTGAAAGCGCGAACAGAAAGGTCAAGCTCTTCAATGGTCATCTCAAGAACCTTATCCTTACCGGATTCTTCCTTCTTTTCCATGATCTCGGTGGCATTCACTTCGTCACTCAGCTCTACAAAGTGATTGAGTTGTCTATTGAGGATCTTGGCAGCCAAGCTGACAGCCTCTTTGGCAGAAATGGTACCATCGGTCCAGATCTCCAGGGTCAGCTTGTCATAATCGGTAATCTGTTCTACCCGGGTGTTTTCCACCGAGTAATTCACTTTCAAAACCGGTGTATAGATACTATCGGTAAAGATGGTACCCACCGGGGCCGCACCATTGTTCAGCTGCTTGTTGCGGTCCGCGCTTACATAGCCCTGGCCCTTTTGCAGAACCATCTCCATGTTCAGCTTGGCGCCTTCTGCCAGCGTTGCAATGTGCATTGTCGGGTCCAGGATCTCCACTTCGCTGCTGCCGGTAATGCAGCCCGCGGTCACTTCGCACTCGCCTTCGGCGGCAATGTGTACCGTTACAGGCTCCTCACCATGAAGCTTGGCGATGAGTCCCTTGATGTTCAGAATGATCTCTACGACATCTTCCTTTACACCGGGAATAGTGGAAAATTCGTGCTGGACACCGTCGATCTTAATGGAAGAAACGGCCACGCCGGGAAGCGAGGAGAGCAGAACCCTACGCAGACTGTTGCCCAGGGTAATGCCAAAGCCACGGTCCAGCGGCTCGGCAATAAACTTGCCATAGCTGCCATCGGGACGAAGCTCTGCTGTTTCGATCTTAGGCTCGATAATTTTGACCATTCATTTCCCTCCTTAAATCAGCTTTTAGCGTACTGTACCTTCCCAAACTGACATTCGTCGGGTCAAGCATTATTTGCTGTAGAACTCAACGATCTGCTGCTCTTCGATGTCCATATCCACATCCTCGCGGGCGGGCAGGCGGACAACCTTAGCGGTCAGCTGGTTCTTGTCAGCATCCAGCCACTGGGGAACAGGACGGGAAGCGTTAGCCTCGGTAACAAGCTTGATCTTATCGGAGTTACGGCTGCCTTCAGCAACGGAAACCACATCGCCGGCCTTTACCAGAATGGAGGGGATGTTGGCCTTCTTGCCATTCAGGGTGTAGTGACCATGACGGACCAGCTGACGAGCCTCCTTGCGGGAAGCGGCAAAGCCCAGACGATAAACTACATTATCCAGTCTGCGTTCCAGAATGCTCAGCAGGTTTTCACCGGTCTTGCCGGGCATACGCTCTGCCATGTCAAAATATTTCAGCATCTGGTTTTCCATTACGCCGTAGTAGCGGCGGGCGGTCTGCTTGGCACGCAGCTGGGTGCCATACTCAGAAACCTTCTTGCGGGACTTGCCGTGCTGGCCGGGAACCGACTGTCTGCGGCCTACAGCGCACTTGTCGGAGTAGCATCTGTCGCCCTTCAGGAACAGCTTTTTGCCCTCACGACGGCAAAGTCTGCATACAGGACCTGTATATCTTGCCATCTTTTTTTCCTCCTATTATACGCGTCTTCTCTTGGGCGGACGGCAGCCATTGTGGGGAATGGGGGTGACGTCCTTGATCATGGTAACCTCCAGACCAGCAGCCTGCAGTGCGCGGATCGCGGCTTCACGGCCTTGGCCGGGGCCCTTTACATAAACTTCTACGCTCTTCAGGCCATGCTCCATAGCAGCCTTGGCAGCCACCTCAGCGGCGGTCTGGGCAGCAAAGGGAGTGGACTTACGGGAGCCGCGGAAACCGAGGCCGCCGGCAGAAGCCCAGGACAGTGCGTTGCCCTGCGTATCGGTCAGAGTGACGATAGTATTATTGAAGCTGGACTGGATATGGGCGGCGCCGCGCTCGATGTTCTTCTTCTCACGGCGACGACGGATCACAGCCTTTTTCGCTACCTGTTTAGCCATATTCGATTTCCCTCCTTACTTCTTCTTATTTGCAATGGTCTTGGCGGGGCCTTTACGGGTGCGCGCGTTGGTCTTGGTGCGCTGGCCGCGTACGGGCAGGCCCTTTCTGTGGCGGACGCCGCGGTAGCAGCCGATCTCCACCAGACGCTTGATGTTCAGCGCCACATCGCGGCGCTTGTCGCCTTCCACGATCAGGTGATGGTCGATATACTCACGGATCTTAGCCTCGTCCTCCTCGGTCATATCCTTTACACGGGTATCGGGATTGACGCCGGTGGCGGCGAGAATGTCGTTGGCAGTCTTACGGCCGATGCCGTAGATATAGGTGAGTGCGATCTCCACCCGCTTTTCTCTGGGCAGGTCTACACCAGCAATTCTTGCCATTCTTTAGTACACCTCCGTTTCGTTACTCTTAGCCCTGACGCTGCTTATGCTTGGGATTATCGCAGATGACCATGATGCGGCCTTTCCGCTTGATAATCTTGCACTTTTCGCACATCGGCTTTACAGAAGGTCTTACTTTCATGATATTTACCTCCTTTTGTTCTGCACGGTTTATCGCCGTGCCGCTTGCTTTTTACTTACTTGGAGCGCCAGGTGATGCGCCCCTTGGTGAGATCGTAGGGGGAAATTTCCACCGTTACCTTATCGCCGGGCAGGATGCGGATGTAGTTCATGCGCAGCTTGCCGGAGATGTGCGCCAGGATGACATGCCCACTGGGCAGCCGCACCTGGAACTGGGCATTGGGCAGTGCTTCTACTACCTCGCCCTCGATCTCAATGACATCTTGCTTGGACATATTGGCGTTTACCTCCCTCATTCTGGATCTGTGTCGTTGTACCTATGGGCCGCCTGGGCCAATGCGCGTCTCAGCCGTTTATCCGCCGCGTATTGCTGCGGTTCCAGCCGCCGGGCTGTTGCCCGCACATGGCGCAGGTTTTTCCGTTTTGGGTGGCTCAGCCGCTGTTTTTTGCCGTCTGCCAGCAGGCACTCCTTTTCGGTGCACTCCAGCACCACATAGAGTCCCCCGGCATCCCGTCCGGCGGTGGCCAGCACCACACTTCCTTTCTCCGGCATTCCCGTTGCCCTCCCGTTTTACAGCTTGGTCAGTATCACGGGGCCGTTATCGGTTATGGCAATGGTATGCTCGAAGTGGGCACATGGGCTGCCGCTTTCGGTCACAACAGTCCAGTCGTTATCCAGGGTATACACCCCTTCGCCCTTCAGGTTTATCATAGGTTCTATGGCTATCGTCATGCCGGGCATCAGCCGCACGCCGCGCCCTGGGTGGCCGTAGTTCGGCACTTCGGGGTCCTCGTGCATCTTGCGCCCTACGCCGTGGCCCACATATTCGCGCACCACACCGTAGCCATAGCTTTCGGCATAGGTCTGCACCGCCGAGCCGATATCGCCCAGGCGGTTGCCCTTGAGTGCCGCCGCGATACCACGGTTCAGGCACTCCTGGGTGACCTCCAGCAGTTGTTTTGTTTCGGGAGCGATCTCACCCACACCCACGGTATACGCGGAATCTCCGTGATACCCGCCGATGCAGGCGCCCACATCGATGCTTACGATGTCGCCTTCCTTGATGATGTGTTTCTTATCCGGGATGCCGTGGATCAGTTCTTCATTGACGCTGATGCACGCCGCTGCCGGGAAGCCATACAGACCCAAAAAGGAAGGGGTCGCCCCGCGGGAAGTAATCGTTTCGTGTACCACACGGTTGATCTCCCAGGTGGTGGTGCCGGGCTTGCAGGCCCGCACCCCTGCCCACAGGGCCTCCGCCGTGATCTTACCGGCCTGTTTCATCAGGGCCAGCTCCTTGGAGTTTTTCAGTACGATCACAGCTTCATCCCTCCAGTATCTTCAGGATCTCCGCCGTCGCGTTTTCAATGCTCGTCGTTCCGTCTATCTCCGAAAGAACGCCGCGGCCGCGGTAGAAATCCACCACAGGGTCAGTCAGTTCATGGTAAACCTTCAGGCGGGCCCGAACGGTCTCGGGCCGGTCGTCATTGCGTGCCTCCAGGTGGCCGCCGCACTTGTCGCACACACCCTCCACGGCGGGGGGGTTGTTCTTCAGGTGATAGCTGGCGCCGCACTTGTCGCACATCACGCGTCCCTGCACCCGGTCTACCAGTACCTCGTCCGGTACATCGATCAGCAAGGCTTTATTCACCTTGATGCCCATATCCACCAGCGCCTCGGCCTGGGCCAGGTTCCGGGGGAACCCATCCAGAATAAAGCCGTTGGCGCAATCGGGGGAGGAAACTCTGTCGCGAATGATCTCGGTCACGATCTCATCCGGCACAAATTTTCCCTGGTCCATCAGGTCTTTCACCTGCTCTCCCAGCTCGGAGCCGCTGCGGATCACTTCACGCAGCGCGTCTCCGG
>CALERQ010000221.1 GCA_937907305.1 uncultured Clostridia bacterium
CCGAATGAAGCGGAGGGGCGCCCGCCGGTGGGTGGGCGAAAAGGCTGGAGGAAAAGAGGAGAGCGAATGACAGAGCTGAAACCATATCAGCGGCTGGATGCCAACCTGCTGAAGCTGATAGCGATAGCGGCGATGACGGTGGACCACATAGCGTGGCTGCTGTTCCCGGGGTATGCCACCGGGGTGGTACCTATTGTGATGCATATCATCGGACGGATCACCTGCCCGGTCATGTGCTTTTTCATCGCGGAGGGCTTCCACTATACCCGCGACCGGAAGAAATACGCGCTGCGGTTATTCATTTTGGCGTTTGTTTCGCACTTTGCGTATATGCTGGCCTCCAATAGCTATGTGGACTGGCATTCCTTTATCCCGTTCTACTATGGAGATGTCCTGAATCAGACCAGTGTAGTGTGGTCGCTGCTGGGCGGGCTGCTGATGCTGTGGCTGTGTGAGGACGAAAAACGCAGCATGGGGGTAAAGGTTGCAGGGGTATTGCTGATTTGCCTGATTACATTGCCCAGTGACTGGAGCTGCATTGCTGCCCTGTGCGTGCTTTCCATTGGTTCCAACCGGGGTAAGCCGAAAAAACAGATCGCGTGGAGTCTTTTCTATGTGGCGATCTATGCAGTGGTGTACTTCTTTGCGCTGGATAAGCTGTACGGATTGATCCAGCTTTGCGTGGTGCTTGCCATCCCGCTGCTGGCGCTGTATAATGGCAAGCGCGGCAAAAACCAGACCGTCAACCGTGTGATGAAGTGGTTGTTTTATATCTACTATCCACTGCACCTTGCTATTATTGGATTCATCCAGCTGCAGATAAGGTGACTGTATGAGGATAGAACATATTGCCCTGTATGTGAACGACCTGGAGGCTGCGAGAGAGTTTTATTGCCGGTACTTTGGCAGGCAAAGCGGGGAATGCTACCACAACCCTAAAACGGGGTTTCAGTCCTACTTTCTGCAATTTGCGGGTGGGGCGCGGCTGGAACTGATGACAGCGCCGGAAATGGAGGATGTCCCCAAGACGGAACGCAGGACAGGATACAGCCATCTGGCGTTCAGCATGGGCAGCCGGCAGGCGGTGGATGAATGGACAGAACGGCTGCGTATGGACGGCTATCCGGTGATAAGCGGCCCCAGGGTGACCGGCGATGGTTATTACGAGAGCTGCATCCTTGACCCCGAAGGTAACCGGATAGAAATAACGGAATAAAGCAAAATGAGAAAAGAGATCGAGGTGGTTTGCCGTGAGGCGCTGCATTGTAGTGACCGGAATGGAATACAGAAAATAAAAATGACCATTCCGGAGGAAAATAACATGATACCAAATTGGAAATTTTACCCCTGTTCCCAGCGCCCCAGTTCCGTTTATCTTAAAAATGTGATCCATGACCCGACCATTCAGGTGGGAGAGTACACCACCTACGATGACTATGTGAACGACCCCAGGGACTTTGAACGGAACTGCGTGCTGTACCATTACCCAGAATGCAATGGCGATATCCTGACCATCGGCAAGTTTTGTTCCATCGCCTGCGGCGCTAAATTCATTTTTAACGCGGCGAACCATGCGTTGGGCAGTCTTTCCACCTATCCGTTCCCCATCTTTTTTGAAGAATGGGGGCTGCCGACCGACTGTGCTTCCATTGCAGAGGCGTGGGATAACCATGGCAGCATCACCATTGGCAATGATGTATGGATCGGCTATGAGGCGGTGATCCTTTCCGGTGTGACGATTGGGGATGGGGCCATTATAGGTACCCGCGCTGTGGTGACCAGGGATATTCCGCCCTATACGATCGTGGGCGGGGTACCGGCTAAACCCATCCGCCGCCGGTTTGATGAGGAGACTGTTGCCCGGCTGGAGGAGCTCCGCTGGTGGGACTGGGAGGAAGAAAAGATCCGCCGAAATATTACCGCCATTCAAAGCGGGGATATCGAAGCGCTGTACCACGCGGCGAAAGAATAAAACAACACAACGGGAGGCAACATGAACCGCGAGAATAAACGCAAGACCTTTGAAAAAGGCTACTACAAAAACCACCCCTGCAATGACAGCTTTACCTGCAAAGTATGTGGGCGGCTGGTAACACCGGATGCGGCCGGGACTGACCACCGCAACCACTGCCCCAACTGTCTTTCCAGCCTGCATGTGGATATCGAGCCGGGGGACCGGGAAGCCGACTGCGGCGGCATCATGGAGCCGATTGCGGTATGGGTGCGCGGCAAAGGCGAATGGGCTATCATCCACCGTTGCCGCCGGTGTGGGGCGCTGAGCTCCAACCGGGTGGCTGCCGATGACAACCCCATGAAGCTGATGAGCATTGCCCTAAAGCCGCTGTGTGAGCCGCCTTTCCCGCTGGAGCGCATAGAGGAGATGACTGCCCTGATGGGTGGGGAGGGCCGACTGAAATAAGCCAAAGGAGCCGGACAGGACCGAGGAGGTGCTGTTCGGCTCCTTTTTGCCGTGGCGGAGATTGGAAAGGCGTGGGCACAGAGCAGAAACCAGATTTCCCCTGGATATAGGCCAGATGCCCAATGCTGGCGAGTTTGCGTGAAAAGGCGCGAAAAGGGTGTGAAAAGTAGGGGAAGCACAAAGGAGTGACATTGACGGGGAAGGTGATTTATTGTAAAATAACAATGGTATTTGCTGTTTTTTACTGAATAACTTAGAAAGTGGAAACGAAGCAGCGCGCGTTCCGCCCGCGGCGGGACAGAGAGGTACTTGCCGGTACGGGTGAGAACGACCCGATAAGTGACCGGGAACGAGCGGGGTGGAGAAAAAGCGTGGATCTGTATACAGCGATAGTGGTGATAACAATGGCACTGCTGCTGGGGAATATAGTGGATGTGTGGACCAACCGGCTGGCAGGCAGGATAACGACCATACGGTGCATAACAGGATGCCTGGCCATAGGGCTGGCGCTGATGGGAGAATGGATCGGCGCGCGGACAAACGGCGCGGGGGCTGAGCTGATAGGGCTGCACCGCTTTGCCAAGACGGTGGAATACTGCATGGCGCCGGTGATGGGGGTAATGGCTGCACACGCATACAGCAAGGTACGGAAACCAGCGGCTGCCATGGCGGCGCTTGTGGCAAATGCCCTGTTTATAGTGGTGAGCAACCAATACGGACTGGTTTTTTACATAGATGAAGCGAATGTGTACCACCGGGGTCGGTTGTATTGGATGCATGCGGTGGTATTCATCCTTTCTATCCTGTATTGCTTTATATGCATTGTGCTGGACGAGATGAAATACCAAATGCGGCCGGACGCGGTGCTGCTGGTGATCATGTTGTTCCTTTCGATGGGAATCTATATCCAGATGATATTTCCCGATTTACGGGTGGATTATTTGTGCGTTGCAATGGGCAATGCGCTGCTGTATAATCACCGGTGCAGGCTGTTTTCCCGTTTGGATGGACTGACCATGTTGCTGAACCGTATCCGGTACGAGAAGGACCTGGAGCGCATCAAAACGCCGGCGGTCATTATCAATATGGATGTCAATGACTTTAAGCAGATCAATGATACCAACGGTCACGCGACAGGGGACTATTACCTGCGGCAGATAGCGGAGGTAATACGAACGGTGTACGGGCGGTATGGTGACTGCTACCGCCATGGCGGCGATGAGTTTAGTGTGATTCTAACCAAGAACCTGCACCAGACGGAAAAGCTGAACGGGATGTTTGAGGAAGCGCTTGGCCAGCTGCGGGAACAGGACCCCCAAATGCCGACGGTTTCGCTGGGATATGCCCTATATGAGGGCGGCGCCGAGGCTCTGCATGCCACCATAGAAAAGGCAGATGCCATGATGTACCGGAACAAAAAGGTGGATGACTGCGCGGAGATGGTGGAGATGGCCGCGGAGATATAAAAACAGAATAACACGGCAAACCCGCCGAAAGACGGGGACGCAAAGTTTAGTGTCTAACCCGGTAAATGCCGGTATGATGGACTGACCGCACAAGAGAGAATTTGCTGCGGTCAGCTTTTTATTTTGGGAGGAAGTGACATGGGATGAACCGGGTGTTCCGGGAGGAAAAGAAGTTTCTTATCGGTACGGCGGAGGCCCTGCAAAGGAGCTACCTGCTGGGGCAGGTGATGCGGGAGGACCCTCACAATGGAGTGCATGGATACCGAATCCGTTCGCTGTACTTTGATACGGTGTACGATGAGGATTACCATGAAAAGCTGGCCGGAATAGAGACCCGCCGTAAGATACGGCTGCGCTGCTATGACCCGGCTGCCGGCTATGCCATGTTGGAAATGAAGCAGAAACAGGGGGCAAGCCAGCTCAAGCGTTCGCTGCGGGTGACAAGGGAGGATGCCCGGCGGCTGATTACCGGGGATTATACTCCGCTGCTGCAAAGTGGGGAAGCTTTTGCGGCGGAGTGCTATGCCCTGATGCAGAGCCGCTGCTACCGGCCAAAGACCATAGTGGAATATGACCGGAAGGCCTTCATCGCAAAGGAAAATAAGATACGGGTGACCTTTGACAGCCGTATCGTCGCTACGGAGAGCAGCTTTGACCTCTTTGATGAGCGGCTGAATATGGCTCCGGTGCTGGACTCTGGCGCGGTGGTGATGGAAGTGAAGTATAACGGTTTCCTGCTGGATTATATCCGGCGGATGATCAACACCGTGGATCAAAGCGAGATCTCGGTGAGTAAATACATGCTGGCCCGGCAGAACGGGTATCGATATCGGCTGTAAGCCGCGACGAAAAGGAGATTGACAACATGAAGGATAAGATTCTGAGTCTTTTTACCAATCCCAGTGAGATGACCCCGGAACAGATCGTGCTGAATATCGGTATCGCGGCGGTGCTGGGCATTTTCATCTTTATTTCCTACTATATTTCCCATCGGGGCACCATTTACAGTAAGAAATTTAATGCCTCGCTGGTGATATTGGCGGCCCTGACCGGTACAGTAATGACTGTCATTGGCAATAATATTGCGCTTTCCCTGGGTATGGTGGGTGCGCTTTCCATTGTGCGGTTCCGTACTGCCATCAAGGATTCCCGTGATACCGTGTATATCTTTTGGTCCATTATTGTGGGCATCTGCTGCGGGGTAGGGGATTACCTGGTGGCGGCGGTGGGCAGCGCCGTGGTGTTCCTCATTATCCTCATCCTGGGGTGCATCAAGAGCGACAACCGGATGCTGCTGATTCTGCGGGCCGACCGGGGCAAAACTGCGGCGATCAAGGCGCAGGTATATCAGCTGTTCCGGGGGAAGGCCGTTCTGCGGGTGGAGAACACCACCGAGGAAGCGGTGGAACTGATTTATGAGCTGAGCCAGAGCATGCTGAAGAAGGCCGAGAAAAAGGAGAAAGATCTCTGCGGCTGCCTGTATGCCCTGGGCAATGTGGAGTATGTCAACATCGTGATGCAGAACGACGAGGTTTCGGGCTGAAAGAAATGGAGCAGAAAGCAGCATGAAATATAGGATTATAGGCGCGGCGGCGTGTATTTGCATCCTGCTGGTAAGCGTGCTGAACTACCCGGCACTGCTGACCGGGCGGATGGAGAGCCAGCGATACCACCAGCACCGGGAAGCCATGTCAAAGGCCGTTTGCGCCGTACATGCCGAAGGGGAATTCTGCACCCACCTGCCGTTGGTGGTTATTGATACCGGCGGGGAGGAAATCCCCGGACGGGGAATGGTGGATGAGGAGGGCCGTCACACGGGCTTTACCGCCACGGCGGAGGGGGCGGACCGTATCACCGCGCAGATGCAGGTAATGGACAGCGAGAGCGAGAACAACCATCCAACCGATGCGCCGGCGGTGGAGAGCAATGTGGTCATCCATGTGCGGGGGAATTCCTCGCGATGTTTTGAGAAGGCCGGTTACCGACTGGAGCTGGTGGATGAAAACGGGGACAACAACCCACAGAGCCTGATGGGGATGGATGCCCATCACGAATGGGCGCTGCATGGACCCTACCTGGATAAAAGCCTGATGCGCAACTACATGTGGTACAACATAGCCGGAGAATGCATGGAATACGCCCCTAATGTGCGATTCTGTGAGCTGATGCTGAATGGAGAGTACCAGGGAATCTATGTGCTGACGGAGCTTATTGGCAGCGGGCGGGATGGTGCGCGGCTGAATATGGAAGTGGATGCCCGCGACAATACCTACACGGGTTATCTATTGCGACTGGACCGGCAGGATGAGAGCGAGTACGACCGGCTGAACAGCCTGACCACATACAGCTACCGCAATGAAATGGAGCTGAAGCTGGAGGTGGAATTCCCCGGAGAGAAGAAGCTGACCCCGGAGATCAAAGAAGCGATCAAGACGGATTTTTCAGCATTTGAAAAGGGGCTGTATTCCTATGACTATGACAGCAGAAGGTATGGCTACCGGGCACAGGTGGATGTGGATTCCTTTGCGGACTATTTGATATTGAACGAATTCACCACCAACTATGATGCAGGCTCCTACTCCACCTATATTTACAGGGATGTGAGCGGCAAACTGAAAATGTGCGTGTGGGATTTTAATAACGCCTGCGATAACTACCAGGAGCAATCCACCATGCAGGTACAGCACTTTGAGGTGCATCGCAAGCTGTGGTTCAACATGATGATAAAGGATGAATACTTCACCGAACGGGTCATTCGGCGCTACCGGGCGCTGCGTGAGAGCTGGCTGAATGAGGAGTTTCTCATGCGCTATATAGATGAGGTGGAGGAATACCTGGGCCCGGCCATAGAGCGAAACTTTGAACGGTGGGAGGATTCCCTGTGGGATGATACCCTGTTGGCCCCGGCGGAACGGAATGTTCATTCCCACCAGGAGGCAGTGCGGCAGCTGAAGGATTTTATCCGGCAGCGAGGGCGCTGGATGGATGAAAATATCGAGTCGCTGCGGCAGTACAGCGCGGAATCCCGAGTGAAGAAATACAGCGAAGCGACAGACTGAGGAGGATTAAAATGAAGAAGTTCATTATTACTCTTTCCGTGCTGGTGCTGCTGTTTATGGCATTGGATGCGGCCCACTACCGGCTGGGGTGGTATATTGACCTGACGCCGGAGAAGCCCGTAACGACTTTTGTAAAGACCGATGGGAAAGAAATCCACCTGGACCGCGGGGAGGGCTGGCAGCCCTTTGAGATTCGGGGAGTCAATATGGGTTCCGGGATACCGGGCAAGTGGGCAACGGAATTTGCCGTAGAGGAAGAAGCCTACCGGCGGTGGTTTGGGTACATCAAGGCGATGGGCGCCAATACCGTGCGGGTGTATACCATCCAGAGCGAGGCATTCTACGATGCCTTTTATAAGTACAACAAGGATAACCCAGATCCGCTGTATCTTATCCACGGGGTGTGGGTAAATGACTATGTGCAGAACTCCCACCGGGATGCCTATGATAAGGATTTTTATGAGACCTTTCTGCAGGACTGCCGTACCATGCTGGATGTGGTGCACGGGCAGCGCCGTCTGGCTGCCCAGCAGGTGCAAAGTGCTGGTTATGGCAGCTATAAAAAGGATATTTCCCCGTGGGTGATCGGGTACATCCTGGGGGTGGAGTGGGACGATATGACGGTAGCTTATACCGATGATACCTATGCAGGCCGGGAGGGCTATACCGCTTATACAGGAAAATACCTGACCACAACGGCCGAGGCCAGCCCTTTTGAGGTGCTGCTGGCCCGGGTGGGGGATAAGGTGCTGGAATACGAAAGCAGCCGCTACAAAACACAGAAGCTGCTTGCCTTTTCCAATTGGCCCACCACCGATCCCTTTCAATACCCCGATGAGATCAAAAAGCTGTATATGAAGTGCGCGGCGGTGGATGTGGAACACATCCGCACTACGGAGCGGGTGATATCTGGACAGTTTGCCTCCTACCATGTGTATCCTTATTATCCCGATTACCTGAACTGGACAGAGGACTGGAGCGGACTGGGGCTTGAGGATCACGAGATCTTCCGGGATGAGGACGGTCGGATGAATACCTACCGGGCGTACCTTGCCGGGCTGGCTGCTCATCACACCATGCCGGTGGTTATTTCGGAATTTGGTGTTTCCACTGGGCGAGGGATGGCCCACCGGGACCTGAATACCGGCCGCAACCAGGGAAACATGACGGAGCAGGAGCAGGGGATGGCGCTGGCCGCCTGCTACGAGGACATAAAAGCGGCGGGTTGTGCGGGCAGCGTGGTATTTGCCTGGCAGGATGAGTGGTTTAAGCGAACCTGGAACACCATGCACGCTGTGAATCTGACCCGCACCCCATATTGGTCGGATATCCAGACCAATGAGCAGTATTTTGGCCTGCTGGCCTTTGACCCGGGGCAGGAGCAAACGGTGTGTACCCTGGATGGCGACCCGGCCGAATGGACCGAGGAGGATGTCGTTGGGCAAAGTGAGGGGATGACCCTTTCTGCGAAATACGATGAACGATACCTGTACCTGATGGTGCGGAAAGAAGGATGGAACCCGGAGGGAGAAACCCTGTATCTGCCCATAGATACCACCCCCAAAACCGGGACGAGCTATTGCCAGAACTTTGGGCTGAAGTTCGACCGCGGGGTGGATTTTCTGGTGGTGCTGGATGGCCGGGAAAATAGCCGGGTGATGGTGCAGGAACCCTATGAAGTGCTGCGCAGTACCTACTCACAGAATGTTTGGGGCTATGATACTTACCTGCGGGATAACCTGCCCGACCCGCACGCACCTGGCTTTACCAATATCGATATGATTCTAGAGATTTTTAATGAGGGCGGGGAGATGACTGAGGCCATCATTGCCCAATACGGCGGAGCGACCTTTGAGACCGGGCGGCTGCGGTATGGCTGCGGTGACCCGGCCAGTGCCGCGTATGATTCGCTGGCGGACTTTATGACTGGAGAGGGCTGCATAGAGCTGCGGCTGCCGTGGCAGCTGCTCAATTTTGCTGACCCTTCTAAAATGCAAATCCTGGACGACTATTACAGCGGCAATTACGGCATTGAGTATATCAATATAGATGAAATGTACCTGGGGGTAATGACGGCGGGACAGGAGAGCCGGTGCGAGCTTTTGCCGCTGGCACTTACAGGTTGGGGCAACCGGGTGACCTATCACGAACGGCTGAAGGCATCTTATTACATGATGCAGGAGCTGTGGAACGGATGATACAGGAAGGAGACGGTAGCATTGAGGATAGAGACCCTGCTGTATGTCTACTTATTTATTTGCAGCGGGATGATCGTATTCAACATCATTACCGCCATCGTGTTAAAGCGCAGGGACCGCAGAACGGTGCGGGTCAGCGCCCGATTCCGGCAACACATCCTGCAGCAGATAGAGCATATCAACACGGAACAGCAGGTAGAGAGACGGCACAAAAAATACCTGAGCCGGCAGTTGACCCGCACCGGGAATATGATTGCCTTTGATAAGATGCTGGAGGATCTGTACCGGGAGGAACCGCGGCAGGTGGCGGAATACCTTTCTCAGTTGGGTGGAGTGATTGTGTATTTGACCATTCGCTATGGACGGAAAGATCGAATCGAGGCGGCATACTTCCCCTATATTATCAAAAAGTATCACTTGATTGAGAACCGCCCTTTTTCCGGCGTGGTGGATGCGATGTATACGCTGCTGCGGGAGCCCAGCATCTACTGCCGGGAGAACGCCATGCAGGCGCTGTATACCACGGGGGATTGCGGATGCATTATGAAGGCGCTGAAGATCCTGGATAACGGTGAACGGTTTTTCCACGAAAAGCTGCTGGCCGACGGGTTGCTGAAATTTTCCGGCGACCACGAGGCCCTGGGACACTGTATAGAGGAGGACTTTGCGGGCTTCAGCCCGGAGATGCAGGTGGCACTGATGAATTTCCTGCGGCTGGATTCCGGGGAATACTGCGCATTTGCACTGGCGCTGCTGCAAAATCCGGTCACCGACGATGAAGTGCGGTATGCCTGCATCCGTTATCTGGGGCGCTATCCATATGGGCCGGCCTACGAGACGCTGCTGGAGCTGGCGGAATGCCGCAATGATGCCCGATGGGAATACGCGGCCATCGCCTCCACTGCACTGTGCGGTTACCCTGGCAGCGAGACCATTGAGCGGCTGAAGCGCAACCTGTATAGCCGCAACTGGTATATCCGGTTCAATGCTTCCCAAAGCCTGGAACGGATGAGGTTGACCTACTTGGATCTCATTGATGTAATGGAGGGGCATGACCGCTATGCCACCGAGATTCTCCGCTACCGCTTTGACATCAGAAATCTGACCCCAAAGGAGGTGGAGCAGGAATGTACCAGTTGATTGATGGCTTTTTGGATGCGGTCGGCATCTTTTTCATTGTTTATCTAATCGGGTACTCCACCTTCCTGTTTTTATCGGTAGTGGTGGGCTCTATCCAATTGTACCGGCAGCACCGCCAGCGGCGGCTGCAGAACTATCTGCCCAATGATTATCATGTGCCTATTTCTATCATTGTACCGGCATGGAATGAGGCGGTAACGGTGGTGGCTACGGTCCGTTCGCTGCTGAACCTGGAATACCAGGCTTATGAGGTCATTGTAGTGGATGATGGCTCTGGGGACGACACCTCCCGGACACTGATCGAGGCTTTTAATATGCATGCGGTGCACCGGCCTATTCGGCGGCAGGTGCCATGCCAGCCGGAAGAATTTATTTATGAAACAAGGATGCTGAAAGTTCCGCTTACCGTCATTCGCAAGAAAAACGGCGGCAAAGCTGATACGCTGAATATGGGAATCAATGCGGCCAATTTCCCATACTTCATTTGCATGGATGCCGACTCGGTGCTGCAGGCAGATTCTCTGAAAAAGATAGCTCAGCCGGTGCTGGAGGACCGCCATGTGGTGGCAGTAGGAGGGCTGGTGCGCATTGCCAATGATGTGGAGCTGGAGCATGGACGGGTAAAAAAATACCGTCTGCCCCGGAACCTGCTGGCGTGTATGCAGGTGTTGGAGTATGACCGTTCCTTCTTGGCTTCCCGCATTCTGTTTGATCAATTCAATGGCTCACTGATCATCTCTGGTGCCTTTGGACTGTTCAGGAAGGATGTTGTTATTGCGGCAGGGGGATACAATGTCTCCACACTGGGGGAGGATATGGAACTGGTGGTAAAGCTGCATGAATACTGCACGGTGAACCATATGGATTACTGTATCCGCTACGCCACCGATGCTATCTGCTGGACACAGGCGCCGGAGCGGCTGAGTGACCTGAAAAAGCAGCGCAGGCGCTGGCACCTGGGACTGTTCCAAAGTATGATGAAGCACCGTGGAATCCTGTTTAACCCGCAATTTGGCGCGGTGAGCTTCATCTCCTATTTTTACTTTTTGGTGTATGAGCTGCTTTCGCCATTTATAGAGATTTTTGGCGTTGCTACTATGGTATTGGCGTGGTTTAGCGGATTGATCAATGTGCGGTTTATGGTGCTGCTGTTTCTCATCTATGTGCTATTTGGGGTGGTGCTTTCCCTTACAGCCTTCTTTGCGCGAATGTATACCGCGGATTTGCGAGTGTCTTTTGCCGATATGATGAAGGCGGTGCTGCTGTGCTTTTTCGAGATTACCTGCCTGCGGTTTATTTTAGCGTGGGTGCGGGCAACGGCGTTTTTTGGCTACCGCAAGAGCAAACTGCAATGGGGCAGTATAAAGCGTAAAAAGATAAATTACAATTGATAAAAGAGGGAAAAGCCATGGAACTGAATGATCTGAAAACCGGTTTGTGGGGTTTTAAGAAGCAGGATGTATGTGAATACATAGCCAAAATGAGTGAAGAACTGACCGCCAAGATGGAGCAGGAAAGGCGGCAGAATGAGGAGAAGATAGAAGCCATCGTGCAGGCGATGCACCGCGAGGGGTGCGATAAGGACCGTGAAATAGCGGCGCTGAAGGAGCAGGTGCAGGCCCTGAGGGAAGAAAATGCCGCCCGGCAAAATACTGAAAAGGCGCGGGGTATGCTGTGTGATGTAGTGGTACTGCTGACCGACTGCGCCAAAGCACTGCTGCCGTTGGCAGGGGAACTGGCGGTAAAAGCGGTGAGACAGCTGCGGCAGCGCCGGGCATAGAAAAATGGGACCGGAAAGGGTGAACAGACAGATGGGAAAACAAAAGCAGCGGGGATATGGCTTTTGGCGGCGGGGGATGGCTGCAGTATTGGTAATCGGTGCGGTGCTGCTGGGACCCCAGTGCGCGGCACAGGTACTTACCACAGTGGAAGAAGCCGGCCCGGCGGACTGCGTATACATAGCAGGGAATCCCGACCTGTACCCCATAGAGTACTACGACAGCGAACAGCAATGTTACCGGGGAATTCTGCCAGAACTGTTGCGGGTGGTGGCGGAGGATACCGGGATCTCCTTTGCCTATGTAAATGCCGGCAGCGATGACAGCCGTTTGGAAATGGCCCGTAACAGCCAGGTGGAGATGGTGACGGCATTCCGGCGGGGAGAATTTAACCGAACGGTACTGCCGGTACAGCGAACGGTGCTTACCACTGAAACAGACGGCGGGGAAACGGCGATTTGCGTGGGGTTTACCGGGATCATCAAAGAGGAGCTGCGGGAGCGCATCGTAGAGGCACTGGAAGCTATCCCGGAGGAGGACAAAACTACCTTGGCGATCTCCTTTACCATGGGGCAGGAGCCGCAGACCGGGTGGGAGAAGGTACACCTGGCGGGGGTGGCGGCACTGGCAGCGGTGGCGGCTACTCTGATAACCGTTGGTATAATACGGCATGGGAAGAGAAAAAAGAGGAAGGAGAACGCAATGCTTGACTCACTGACTGGGCTGGGCAATGAGCAATGCTATGCGGCTCGGTTCAGGGATGTGACGGCAGACAGGGTGCGGGATCTTTACTATGTAGGGTATTTGGCCTGGGAGGATGCCAAGGCAAAGGAGCTGTTGAACCAAAAGGAACAGGAGGAGATCCAGCAGCTTGCGGCGCACCAGCTGTCTTCACATATCAGCGGGACGGAATTTCTCTGCCGCATGGCGGAAGGCATTTTTGCGGTGGTTTACCACTGCAGTAATCGGGAAGAAGCAGCCGGCCGGATGGGGGAGATGACCCTTTCTCTGAAAAAATATCTTGCGGCCTTTCGGCAGGAGTATGCGGGACTTTTCAGGGCAGGCATCTGCTCGCTGGAGGAGAATCCGGACTGTGATGCGCAGGGCGCTCTGTATTATGCCCGGCAGGGCTGGCAGCACGCACACAAGAGGAATGAGCTGTTTGCCTTTAGTACGCGGGAGCTGCAGAAGCAAAATAGCCGCAACGAGCAGCTGCGGCAGGATATTGATCGGGCGTTGGCGAATGGAGAAATCAAGGCTTATCTGCAATTTATAGTAGACAACCGTACGGGCGAGATCTGTGGGGCAGAGGCACTTTCCCGCTGGGAACACCCAGAATTGGGCGTGATGCGCCCAGGGTCCTATATCGGCGTGATGAAGCAGAGCGGCGCCATCACCCGGCATGATGAAGCCATTTTTGAAAGGCTGTGTGCCCTGCTGGAAGGTTGGAATGGTACTCCCTGCGGTAGGTTGTTCCTAACCTGCAATTTTACCCGTGTATCCATTTCTCAGGAGGACTTCGCGGAAAGAATAGGGGAAATTGCCGGGCAGTACACTTTTGACCATGACCGGCTGATCATAGAGATCACGGAGGATTCACTGATCCAAAACGGGGAACAGGCGGCGGCAAACATAGAAGCCTGCCGAAGAATGGGCTTTAGGATCGCGATAGACGATATGGGCAGTGGATTTACAGCGCTTTCCGATCTTTACAGCCATGAGATCGACATAGTGAAAATTGAGCGAAGTGTGGTGCTGAATGCTATGACGGAGAAGGGTGCGCGGTTGCTGAAAGGATTGATAGCGTTGGCACACGATATGGGCGCCCGGGTGCTGTGTGAAGGTGTGGAAACGGTGGCTCAGCACGAGATGATCCGTGGGACCGGTTGTGATATGGTACAGGGTTTTTATTATTCCCGCGTCCTGCCGGTGCCGGAAGCGCTGCGCTATCTGCAAAGTAAGGGCATCACCTTGTAAGGGGGAACGCCAAAAAGAAAGGACGCCATATGGCGTCCTTTCTTTTTGGCGTTCCCGAGGTGATTCGAACACCCGACCTACCGCTTAGGAGTATGGCTTACCATGTGATACACGGTTCGGATGTAACTTCCAATATCATCCCTTACGCAGAATGACTTGTAGTAAACGAACTTTAT
>CALERQ010000222.1 GCA_937907305.1 uncultured Clostridia bacterium
GCAGGATGCCCTTTTTGACATACAAAGCGCCGACGCCCTTGGGGGCATGGAACTTGTGGCCGGAGAGGGAGAGCATATCCACGCCCAGGGCTTTTACATCCACCGGGATGTGGCCGACCGCCTGGACGGCATCGGTGTGGAACCAGGCGCCATGGGCATGGGCGATGGTGGCCAACTCCGCAATGGGCTGCACGGTACCGATCTCATTATTGGCCAGCATGATGGAAACCAGCGCGGTATCCTCCCGGATGGCCTTTTCCAGCTCGGCAGGATCTACCAGGCCCTCCGGGGTGACGGGCAGGTAGGTGACCTCAAAGCCCTCCTTTTCCAGCGCCTTGGCGCTGTGCAGGATGGCATGGTGCTCGAACGCGGCGGTAATGAGGTGCTTTTTGCCCTTGGCGGCCCAGCGGCGCATGCTGCCCTTCAGGGCCCAGTTATCGGCCTCGGTGCCGCAGGAGGTGAAGTAGATCTCGCCCGGCTCGGCATTGAGGGCGGCGGCCACCTGGCGGCGGGCCTTTTCCACGGCGGTACGGGCGGCGCGCCCGATGGAATAAATGCTGCTGGGGTTGCCGTAGTTCTCCATCAGCCAGGGGGTCATGGCCTCCAGCACGGCCGGGGTGACCGGGGTGGTGGCGGCGTTATCGGCATAAACAAAGCGTTTTTCCACAGTGATACACTTCCTTTATCTATATAGTATAGCCGGAAAATGTTCCCGGCTTTTTATCACGGCAATATAATATACCATATCGGTATAATTTGCAATAGGGTAAGTGAATTTTTTATCAGGTTTTTTAGGGCTTGCAAAAAAATCCGGGGCGGGGGCCGCAGGCCCAGCCGCCTGCGGCGGCTGACGCAGGCTTCGCTTGCGTGTTTCGGCGGAGCCGAAACGGCCTGCGGCCCCCGCAAACCTGCAAAAATAAAAAAATCCGCCCGGTAGTGTCACATTTTGGCCGTGCGGGGCGTTATATAGGGTAGAGCAGCCCGCAGGGGACTGACAATTTGCACAGTTTCCTCCGCGCACCGTTACGCCATATTTGCGTGACGCACAAAATCGTGGTAGAATGATAGCGAGAGGAAACCGCTTTCGACAAAAAAGGAGGCCCTATGCTGAATCAGGAAACAAAGAGAAAAAACATCGCGTGCACATTCCTTTACATTGTCGCCGTGGCAATCGTGGCTTACCGCCTGTACCAAAGAGAATTGGCGGTCGGGGCGGCCGTGCTGATTATTTATGGGGTTTGCATGTGTTTTTTCTCGCTGTACCTCCAGCGTTTGGTGGCGGAGGGCAAAGCCGACCCCAAACGGCTGCGGCTGGTTCAGTGGGGGCTGGTGCTTGTCATTGTGGTGGCAGCGGCGACCTGGTGCATCGGCAATGCCGTGCTTACCGTTCCGCAGGATGACCGCCGCCTTTCCGCTGTGGTAAATGAATTGCAGCCGGGCGCGGCCGAAGAGGAAATTACCGGCCTGCGTATGAAGCGGAACACCAGCTATTGGGCCGAGCGTGATACCTTTGATTTTTCCAACCTGGATTCGATCGCCCAATTCTGCTACCTGGAGGGCGAGGACGCCGATGCCTTGTACCGCGCTTTGATGAAGCTGGAGCTAAAGCCGGGAAAGGGCCGGTTTATCCTCTCCGCCAGCCAGTTGAAATTTGATCTCTATCTGTGCTGCTCGGATATCTACCTTGGCTTTACCCAAAATGGCGATGTGTACCTATTTGGAGAGCCGGAGCTTGACTCTCTGGTGCCGGCCAACCGCTTTACGCTGGCCGGGAACGGCTACGCGCAGGTAGAAGCGCTTACCGCGCCCTATTTTTCCGCCGCCTGATAATTCTGATACCACGCCACCGCCAGGCGGTCGCAGCGCTCATTTTCCGGGTGGCCGGCGTGGCCCTTTACCCACACAAATTCCACCTCATGATATTTTAGCAGCGGCAGCAGCCTTTCCCACAGGTCTACATTCAGGGCGGGGTTGTTGTCGCTTTTTCTCCAGCCTTTTTTCTGCCAGCCGTACACCCAACCCTTGGTCACGGCATCCACCAGGTACTTGCTGTCGCTGGTCAGCGTGACACGGCAGGACTGCTTCAGGGCGCTCAGTCCCTCTATGGCGGCCAGCAGCTCCATACGATTGTTGGTGGTCATCGGCTCCCCGCCGGAAAGCTCCTTTTCCTGCCCCTTGTACCGCAGGATCGCCCCCCAGCCGCCGGGGCCGGGATTGCCGGAACAGGCGCCATCGGTAAAAAGCTGCACCTCTTTTTTTTCTGTCATGGTGTTGTTCTCCGTTTCTGTGCCATAATCATATTATAGCCATTATAGCCCACTTGGGCCGGGATTACAACACAGGGAGGTACGGACTCCGCCCCTTTTGCCGGTCGGCGCAGGGCGCGCATTCGGCCGCAGGCCAAATCGTCCTTTCGGACGATTTCAGCGGGCTTCGCCCGCTGGCCCGCCTTCGGCGGGCGGCCTGCGGCCGAACCCGCCCCCTTGACAGAACCACATTTATGCAGTATAATAAAAACAGAACCAAAATATTTGTGCAAGATGCAATATTTTGTCGTGAATCAGGACACAAGATCGTCGGAACGGAATGGGCGGTCTTACATCATACATTAACCCAAAAACAAAACAGAACCCAAATTTGAATTGGAGGTACACGAGTGACTGAAAAAAAGAATAATGTACCGGCTTCTGCCGAAGCACCCCGTAAAAAGAAGGACGGGGTCTTTGGGCAGTATTTCCGCAAGAGCCGCAGCACCAAAACCGCCGCCGAGATCGCGGCGGAGATCGAGCGTGTGATGCGCGGCGAGGAAGCCGCCGCTGGGACCGCCTCCGCAGGAGAACGGCCCGTAAAATCCGCGGCCAAAAAGCCCGGCCAGCCCAAGGCTTCCCAGCAGAAGCCCGCGCAGGCCAAGGCCAAGAACGGCCAAAAGGGCCAGGGCGGCCAAACCGGCAAATCCAAGCCCGCCGCGGAACAGAAGCCCGCTGCCAAAAAGGAGCAGAAGGCCGCTCCTGCGAAGGGCAAGACGGAGGGTAAGCCCAAGCAGCAGCCCAAGGCCGCCGCGAAGAATGAGCCCAGGAAGCAGACCCAGCCCGCGGCACAGAATAAGCCCGCCAAGAGCGAGCCCGCCAAAAAGCAGCCCGCTGCCAAGGGAACCGGCAAAAAGCCTGCCGCTGCCGCACAGCAGCCCAACCGCGGCACCCGCCGCGGCAAAAAGGCCGACGGCATCCGTCGCCCCCCGCTCAAGATCATTTCTTTGGGCGGACTGGGCGAGATCGGCAAGAACCTGACCGTCTTTGAGACCGAGCAGGATATCCTCGTTGTGGATTGCGGCTCCGCCTTCCCGGATGACGACCTGCCCGGTGTCGATCTGGTCATCCCGGATTTCACCTACCTGGAGAAAAACGCGGCCAAGGTCCGCGGCATCTTCATCACCCACGGGCACGAGGACCACATCGGCTCCCTGCCCTTCCTGCTCAAGCAGATCAAGGCCCCGGTGTACGCCACCGCCCTCACCATCGGGCTTATCAGCGGTAAGCTCAAGGAGCACGGCATCCTCAATCAGTGCAAGCTGAATACCGTCAAGCCCGGCGATACCATCCCGGCCGGCACCACCATGAGCGTCGAGTTCGTCCGTGTCAACCATTCCATACCCGATGCCTGTGCCTTTGCCATCCGTACCCCGGCAGGGCTCATCGTCCACACCGGCGACTTCAAGGTGGATTTCACCCCCATCTCCGGCGAGCCCATCGACCTGGTCCGCTTTGGCGAACTGGGCAGCGAGGGCGTTCTGGCCCTCCTCAGCGATAGCACCAATGCCGAAAAACCCGGCTCCACCCCCAGCGAGCGCATCGTGGGCGAGAGCTTTGAGAAGCTCTTTGATCGCGCGGCCAATAAGCGCATCATCATCGCCACCTTCGCCAGCAATGTGCACCGCATCCAGCAGGTGGTGGATACCGCCGTCCGGTTCGGACGCAAGGTAGCGGTGTTCGGCCGCAGCATGGTCAATGTCGTGGCCATCGCGCAGGAGCTTGGCTACCTCACCATTCCCGCCGGCGTCCTCATCGATGCCGATAACCTGAAGGACTACACCGATGAGGAGATCGTGCTCATCACCACCGGCAGCCAGGGCGAGCCCATGAGCGCCCTGACCCGCATGAGCATCGGCAGCCACCGCAATATCAAGATCGGCCCCAATGACTGCATCATCATCTCCGCCACCCCCATCCCCGGCAATGAAAAAAGCGTGGGCAAGGTGGTAAACGAACTGATGAAGCTGGGCGCCGATGTCATCTACGAGCGGATGTACGATGTGCATGTTTCCGGCCACGCCTGCCAGGATGAGACCCGCCTGCTGCTCTCCCTCACCCAGCCCCGGTTCTTTATGCCAATGCACGGCGAATACAAGCACCTGATTAAAAATGCCGGTGTCGGCGCCAGCATGGGCATCCCCGCCGAAAATATCATCATCAGCGATATCGGCAAGGTGGTGGAAACCGACGGCGTGGATATGAAGATCACCGGCATGGTGCCCAGCGGCCGCGTGCTGGTGGATGGCCTTGGCGTCGGCGATGTGGGCAGCGTGGTGCTGCGGGACCGCAAGCTGCTGGCCGATGACGGCCTCATCGTGGTGGTCTGCGCCATCAATGACGCCACCGGCGAGGTGGTAGCCGGCCCGGATCTCGTCTCCCGCGGCTTTGTGTATGTGCGGGATAACGAGGACCTGATGGCCGATGCCACCGTGGTGGTGCGCAATTCCCTGGAAAAATGCAAGCTGAACGGCTTCCGCGATTGGGCCACCATCAAGGGCCGCATCCGGGATGAGCTGGGCGATTTCATTGCCAGCCGCACCCGCCGCAAGCCGGTCATCCTCCCCATCATCCAGGAAGTATAACCCCCATCCCCCGGCTTTGTCCGGGGGATTTTTGTCGGAAAAGCCCTGCAAAAAAGTTCCATTATTAGAAAATTCACCGCAATCTGTCATTTGCCCCTTGACATCACCCCAAAAAAGGAATACCCTTAACTTACCAAAATAAATCGCCCCGGGGCGATTCGTGTTTGTCCGCAAACACGAACTCCCTTGCGGGCAAAGCAAAGGAGAGGTTAACACAATGAAAAAGTTCCTAAGCATTACCTTGGCGCTCCTCATGGTCTGCGTCATGCTGCCCGTCGTCGCTCTGGCGGATGAGGGGATTACAACTGCCGATGCGTTGAAATCTGCTGTTGAAGCAGGTGGAAATGTAACACTGGGTGCCGATATTACTGCAAGCATCACTATTCCGGCAGATAAAACGGTTACACTGAATCTGAATGGTAAAACCCTGACCAATGAAGATAGTAAAGATACCATCTATGTAGCGATGGGCGGTACTCTTATTATTGAAGGCACTGGCACTGTGGATAATGTTTCTCATGCTTGTGCTACTGTTTTCAATAATGGTACAGTCACCATCAACGGCGGCACCTTTACCCGTAGCCAGGAAAAAGGAACTGCTAATCCCGATGGTGCGAACGGTAACAGCTGGTACACCATCTGCAACCATGGTGTTATGACAGTGAATGCTGGAACAGTGGAGAACAAAGGTACTTATTCCAGCACATTTGAAAACGGCTATCAGAGCTATAATGGAGACAAAGAGCGTTCGAACCATGTTGAAGGAACCAATAATGCAGCGCCGGAGCTGACCATCAATGGCGGCACCTTCAGCGGCGGTAAGATCACCATTAAAAATGATGATGGCGCTACTTTGGAAATTAATGAAGGCAACTTTACCAATACATGGAATCGTGTGGTTTTCAATGCAAATGAAGCAGTTATCAATGGTGGTACCTTTAACACTACTGAGGAAAGCGCTATGGCAGTTGATACCGTGGGCGGCAGTGATGTCAATAAGGGATTGCTGACGATTGCCGGTGGTACCTTCAATGGAAAGATTACGAAGGATGCTGGCAGTACTGTTACGGTTTCCGGTGGTACTTTCAAAAAGGGTATTGATGAGTCCTATATTGTTGATGGCAAAACCATCAACTCCAACGGCACTGTAGTCGATAAGACCATCACCATCATCTCCGGCGACACCACTCCCGAGACCCCCAAGACCGATGACCAGAAGAACCCCGCCACCGGCGCCAATGATGTCGTCGCCGCGGCTGTGGCCCTCATGGCCGTCTCCGCCCTTGGCATGGCCGTCCTCACCCGCAAAAAATAACGCGAGTCCCCCTCTTTCGGGAGCCCCTTCGGGGGC
>CALERQ010000223.1 GCA_937907305.1 uncultured Clostridia bacterium
CGGCGACGGCAGCGGCATCACCCATTCCCTGTCCCACGCTTCCGCCAGCGGCGTCTATGTCGCCCGCAATATTCTGGAATAAAAAAATTCCCCGCAGACCGTATGGTCTGTGGGGGAATTTTTCAGTTTTACAGCACCTTCGCCAGGAAGCTTTGCAAACGCTCACATTTCGGGTTGGCAAAGAACTCATGCGGCTCGTTCTCCTCCATGATGACGCCCTCATCCATAAACAGCACCCGGCTGCCTACTTCGCGGGCAAAGCCCATCTCGTGGGTCACTACCACCATGGTCATGCCGTCCTGCGCCAGCTCCTTCATAACATCCAGCACCTCGCCCACCATTTCGGGGTCCAGCGCGCTGGTCGGCTCATCAAAGAGCATGACCTCCGGGTCCATGCACAGCGCCCGCACTATCGCTATCCGCTGCTTCTGCCCGCCGGAAAGCTGGCTGGGATAGGCATTCGCCTTGTCCTCCAGCCCCACACGCCGCAGCAGAGTCAGCGCCTGTGCCTCGGCATCCTCCTTGCTTTTTTTCAGCAGGGTCATGGGGGCCAGCGTCATGTTGCGCAGGATGGTCATATTATTGAACAGGTTAAAGTGCTGGAATACCATGCCCATCTTCTGCCGGTGCAGGTTGATGTCGCACTTGGGATCGGTGATCTCGGTTCCATCCACATAGATGGAACCGGCCGTGGGGGTCTCCAGCAGGTTCAGGCACCGCAGGAAGGTGGATTTGCCGCTGCCGGAGGGCCCGATGACAACGACGACCTCGCCCTTCTGCACTTCAGTATTGATGCCCTTGAGCACCTCCAGCTCGCCAAAGGATTTTTTCAGGTCCTTTACCTCAATGATCGGTTTAGTGGTCACTGCTGCGCAGCCTCCTTTCCAGTTTGCCTACCAGCCAGCTGAAGAACATGACCAGCAGCAGGTAGATGATAGCCACAGCCAAAAGCGGCAGCAGCTGCTGGTAGGTGGCGCCGCGGATGATCTCACCGCCGCGGGTCAGATCGTTGACAGCCACATAGCAGGCCACGGAGGTTTCCTTCAGCAGCACAATAAACTCATTGGCCAGGGCCGGCAGGGTATTTTTCAGTGCCTGCGGAATGACGATATACCACATGGTCTGCACAAAGTTAAGCCCCAAGCTGCGTCCCGCTTCACTCTGTCCGTTATCCACCGACATAATACCGGCCCGGATAATTTCCGCAACATACGCGCCGGAATTGATGCCGAAGCACAGCATGGCCACCGGCACGCCGTCCCGCGCTGTGGTAAAGATAACAAAGAACATGATGAGCAGCTGGATCATCACGGGTGTGCCGCGGATAACGGTCAGATACACCTTGCAGATAGCGTTGGCAATTTTCAACAGGGTGCGGCCCAGGCCCGGGCGCATCTCGTGGATGTTCTTATCGTGGGCGCTGCGCACAATGGCCACAATGGAGCCGATGGCAATACCGATCAGTACCGCCACCAGCGCGATCTTCAGGGTGTTCGCCAGGCCGCGGGTGATATACCGCCAGCGGTCTTTGGTAATAAAGCAGGTGATAAAGTCAGCCTTCAGCTGCTCCCACCACAGCAGGAAATTACTCAATGGTTCCCCTCTTTTCTATCGTGATAAGACAGCAGCACGGGGCGAAGCCGTGTGGCTCCGTCCCGCTGCATGGGTAATGAAGAAACAATTTTACTTGATGTACTTGTCGATGATCCCCTGCAGGGTGCCATCGGCCTTCAGCTCGGCCAGCGCGGTGTTCACCTTGGTCAGCAGGTCATTGTTATCCTTATTGATAGCAATGGCGTAATCCTCTACGGTGTAGGCGGTATCCAGAATGGAGAGACCGGCATCGGCATTGGCGGCAACCAGCGCCTTGGCGGGCTCGTTATCCAGCATTACGCAGTCTACCTGGCCGTTAATAAGTGCCGCAACGGCGTCAGTGGTCTTGGTGAAGCCCTTTACCTTCTCGTCGCCAAAGTCGCTGGAGGCATAGTTAAAACCGGTGGTGCCGCTCTGGGTGCCGATGATGACGCCGTCAGCGCCCATATCGTCCAGGGACTGTACCTTGCCGCCCTCTTTTACAATGACGACCTGGATGCCAGTGGCATAGCTGTCGGAGAAGTTGACCTGCTCCAGACGCTCCTCATTGACGGTCATACCGGCCATACCCATATCGTACTTGTCGGCCTGCACGCCGCTTACGATGGAATCAAACGCGATATCAACGACCTCCAGCTTCATGCCCAGCTTTTCAGCAATGGCGCCGGCTACTTCCACATCAATGCCGACCAGCTTGTCGCCGTCATAATATTCATAGGGAGGGAAAGTGCCTTCGGTGGCCATATACAGGGTCTTGGTGTCATCGGGGGCGGGGGTAGGCTCAGGGGTGGGCTCGTTATTGTTGTTGCCGCAGGCAACCATCGCCAGCAGCATCATGGCAGCCAGCATTACAGCAAACAGTTTTTTCATGGTGGAATCTCCTTTTATCTTTTTCATAAAATATCTTTCGTTCCGGTCCCGGCGGGGTCTTTTCCGGCTGGGCGGTGATTACATGAATTATTATACATCACATTTCGCAAAAGTAAAGCACAAAAACAGAGATAATCGCCCAAATCTACAACAAAATATTGGGCAAAAGCAATAAATTTGATATCATTTAATGAATAATTATACAAATAAAAATGAATATTCAAAGGCAGCTGTGTCACATCTCCGGTTGCCCCCTGCTCCCGGATAGGCTATAATAGAAAGGTAATTTTGCCCCGAAGGAGAGGAAAAACGATGGAACTGATACAGCAGCTCTCGCAGGAATTAAAGCTCCGCCCAGCGCAGGTGGAAGCGGCCGTCCGCCTTCTGGATGAAGGCAACACCATTCCCTTCATTGCCCGCTACCGCAAGGAGATGACCGACAGCCTGGATGACGCCGCCCTGCGCGATCTCAGCGACCGGCTGGAATACCTGCGCAACCTGCAAAAACGCCGGGAGGAGGTCATTCGCTCCATCACCGAGCAGGAAAAGCTCACCCCGGAGCTGGAGGCCGCCATTCAGGCCGCGGGTACCTTGGCCGAGGTGGAGGACCTCTACCGCCCCTATAAGCCCAAGCGTCGCACCCGCGGCAGCATTGCCCGGGAAAAGGGCCTGGAGCCGCTGGCAGCGGCCATCCGCGCCCAGAATACCCTGCGGGAGCCGCTTAGCATGGCGGCGGAATATGTGAACCCGGAAAAGGGTGTGGAGACCGCCGAGGATGCCCTCTCCGGCGCTATGGATATCATCGCGGAGGATATTTCCGATGACGGCGAGATCCGCAAGGCGCTGCGCCTTTTGATCCACCGGGCGGCCGTGGTTACCGCCACCGGCGATAGCACCGAGAACACTACCTACAAGATGTACTATGACTTCAAAGAGCCGGTGAGCCGCATCGCTCCGCACCGGGTGTTGGCCATCAATCGCGGCGAAAAAGAGGGCTTCCTCAAGACCGCCATTGTGCTGGAGGAGGAAAAAGCCCTGGAGGCCATCCGCCGCAAAACGGTGACCGCCAATAATGCCTGCGGCCGCGCCGTGATGGAAGCCGCCGCCGATAGCTGGAAGCGACTCATTGCCCCCAGCATGGAAAATGAAACCTTCCGGGAGCTGTTCGAAAATGCCAGTGAGCAGGCTATCCGGGTCTTTGCCGAAAACCTGCACCACCTGCTGATGCAGCCGCCCCTTACCGGCCATGTGGTGCTGGGCTGGGACCCCGGCTACCGCAACGGCTGCAAGCTGGCCGTGGTGGATGCCACCGGCCGGGTGCTGGATACCGCTGTGGTTTACCCCACCCAGCCTTTTAATAAAATCGCCGAGACCAAGCGGAAAGTGACAGACCTGCTGAAGAAGCATAAAGTTACCGTTATTTCCATCGGCAATGGCACCGCCAGCCGGGAATCGGAAAAGATCGTGGCGGAACTCATTGCGGAAAGCGGCCTGCCGGTGCAGTATGCCATCGTCAGTGAAGCGGGCGCCTCGGTCTATTCCGCTTCCAAGCTGGCCAGCGAGGAATTCCCGGAATACGATGTCAACCTGCGCAGTGCCGTTTCCATCGCCCGTCGCTTACAGGATCCCCTGGCGGAACTGGTGAAGATCGACCCCAAAGCCATTGGCATCGGGCAGTACCAGCACGATATGCCCCCGGCCCGGCTGGATGCCGCCCTGGCTGGCGTGGTGGAAAGCTGTGTCAACTCGGTGGGCGTCGATCTCAATACCGCCTCGCCCTCTCTGCTGGGGCACATCGCCGGCATCAATGCCGCCATTGCCAAAAATATTGTGGCCTACCGGGAAGAAAACGGCGGCTTCACTGCCCGCCCCCAGCTGCTTAAGGTGCCAAAGCTTGGTAAAAAAGCCTACGAGCAGTGTGCCGGTTTCCTGCGTATTTCCGGCGGCAAAAATCCGCTGGATGCCACCGCTGTCCATCCGGAAAGCTACCCCATCGCCGAAAAGCTATTGACCCTCTGCGGCTGCGCATTGACCGATATTGGTGCCGATAAAATGAAAGAGCTGCCGGCTATGGCGGAAAAGATGGGCTATAAGAAGCTGGCGGAGCAGCTTTCCGCCGGTGAACCCACCATCCGGGATATTATAGCTGAGCTGCAAAAGCCGGGACGCGATCCCCGCGAATCGCTGCCGCCCACGGTGCTGCGCAGCGATGTGCTGGAAATGAAGGACCTGAAGCCCGAAATGGAATTGACCGGCACTGTCCGCAATGTGGTGGATTTTGGTGCCTTTGTGGATATCGGCGTGCATGAGGATGGCCTGGTACACATCAGCCAGCTGGGCGAAAAATATGTAAAGCACCCCAGCGAGGTGCTGAAAGTCGGGGATATCGTCCGGGTGAAGGTGCTGGAGGTGGACCAAAAGCGCGGCCGCATCTCCCTTACCATGCGCGGGGTCAAGCAGTCTGCCCAGATGTAACCGCGAGTCTATACAAGCCGCTGGGTACGGCCCGCAGGGCAACCCGTCCTCCGGGACGGGTTTAGCGGCCAAAGGCCGCAGCTCCGGCGGAGCCGGAGCGCCCTGCGGGCCGTCTTGCCCCTTTCGCTGACCCTTGGTCCTTCTCTGTAACTCCCTCCGCAAAAATGTTTCACGTGAAACATTTGTTCTCTTCGCGGTGGGCTGCTTTACTGTGCTGCATACTTTGCATAACAGGGTGGGGAAAAGGGTATTGATTTTTGGGGAGAGTATGCTATAATACCCCTAAACAGGCTGGGGAACTGGCCTGTACTCGCCATTCCTTTGGCGGCGCTGGGCTGCCCAAAGGCGGATGGCAATGAACCTGATCAGGAGGTACATAACTATGGCTTTCAAAGTTGGCGATGCCTGCATCGGCTGCGGCGCCTGCATGGGTGCTTGCCCTGTCGGTGCCATCAAGGATGCCGGCGGCGTTTGCGAGATCGACGAGGGTTCCTGCATTGATTGCGGTTCCTGCGCCGGTACCTGCCCCGTTGGCGCCATCTCCGAGGCTTGATCTGATCAACGCCCGGTAAAGAGGAAAACGCTATGCGCTGCTTTTGCCAGCCGCATAGCGTCTTTTCATTTTTTATGGGATACGGAAAATTTTTCCGGAAAAGGCGTGGCTGCGTGATACAACAGGAAACAGCCGGCCAGTAAGCACATTTATACTTCCAGCATAATTCCAACGAGGACTTGATTCTATGGCACAACACCCTGTTACCAATCCCCCCACCGGCGCGGCAGCTGGGGGAGGGATGATCCGCGCGGCGCTGAAATGCGCTTTCCCCTATACCATTCCCATTTTTGCGGGATTTTGGTTTTTGGGGATGACCTATGGCATTTATATGAATGTTTCCGGCTTCAGCTTTTTGTACCCGCTGCTGATGAGCCTGACCATTTTTGGCGGAAGCCTGGAATTTGTGGCGGTGAGCATGCTGCTGGCGCCCTACGTGCCGGTGCAGTGCTTCCTGATGGCGCTGATGATCCAGGCACGGCACCTTTTTTACGGCATTGCCATGCTGGATAAGTTTAAGGGACTGGGCTGGAAGAAGCCCTACCTCATCTACGGCATGTGCGATGAGACCTTCAGCATTAATTGCTCCGCCGAGATCCCGGAGGGAATCGACCGGGGATGGTTCTATTTCTTCGTCACGCTGCTCAATCAATTCTACTGGGTGGCCAGCGCCACACTGGGCGGCGTGCTTGGAAGCTTCATCCACTTCAATACCGAGGGGCTGGATTTTGTGATGACGGCGATGTTTGTGGTTATCTTTCTGGAACAGTGGCTGAAGGAAAAGCACCATGTCAGCGAATGGATCGGTCTGGCGGCCAGCGTGGGCTGTCTGCTGCTCTTTGGGGCGGATAATTTCCTGATCCCTACAATGATCTGCATTCTGGCGGCATTGACGGCGCTGCGCCGTCCGCTGGAAAAGGAAAGGGGGGTGACAGCCCCATGACCCTGGCTCAACAAATCATCACCGTGGGGATGTGCGTACTGGCCACCCTGCTCACTCGCTTTTTGCCTTTTGCGGTTTTCAGTGCCCGCAAACCTACTCCCCAGTATATTCACTATCTTGGAGAGCTACTGCCCGGTGCGATCTTTGCCATGTTGGTGATCTACTGCCTGCGCAATGTATCCCTGTTGAGCGGGAGCCACGGCCTGCCGGAGCTGATCGGCATTGCCGTTACCGTGGGGCTTCACCTGTGGAAGCGGCAGATGCTGCTTTCCATCGCGGGCGGGACGATATGCTATATGCTGCTGGTGCAGCTTGTCTTTTAACAGAACCAAACAGAAACCCCGGCAGGACGAACCTGCCGGGGCTTTACTTTTATTCCAGGCCCGGCAACGAGAGCGGGTCGATGAATTTGCCGTCCTTTTTGGCGGCGAAGTGCAGGTGGCTTTCCATGGCCACCTCGGCGGTGACGGTATCCACGCTGCCCAGCACCTGCCCGGCGGTGACGCTATCCCCGGCCTTCAGGGCCTTTTCCGGCGCAATGCCGCAATAAATGGTTTGGGTGCCATCGGGGTGATCCACTGTGACAGTGCCGCCCCACATGGGGTCCATGGTCACGGCGGAGACGGTACCGGCCTCAGCGGCGGTGACGGCGGTGCCTTTTTCCGCGGCCAGGTCTATGCCATCGTGGGTGCGCCAGACATTCAGGGTGTGGTTCTTGACCAACTCTCCGCCGCTGAAGGGGGCGATGGTTTTAGCGCCCTGCACCGGCAGGCAGAAGCACAGCGGCGCCGCTGGCTCGGATTTTGCGGGAGGCTGGGAGGCATCGGCCGCGGCGGACTGTGCGGGAGAGGGGCTCTCCGGCGAGGGAGAGGGAGAGGGAGAGGCAGGTTGGGAGGGCTTTGGCGTATTGGCCTCGCCGCCGGTTTGCTGCTGCAGGATATCCTCATAATCCCACTGGTTGCCTTCCCCCTGTTCGGTGACGGCGGGCGGTTTTTGCTGCTGTTCACGGATGCCGCTGATGGTATTCTGCGCGGTGAGCCAGGCGGCGGTACCCGCCCCGGTGATACACAGCGCCAACGCGATGTAAAAGCCCTTGGCTTTTATAAAGGACCAGATCCGGTGATTTCGGTTCATATTCAACCATCCTTTTCACAAAGTGGTAGTGCGACTGAAGGAGTCAATGCTATTGTTCACCATCCGGGGGCGGATTATGCATGGCGGGAGGGTGGGGGGGGCCGCAGGCCCGGCGATGCGAAGCATCGCCGCTGTGGGCGAAGCCCACAGAAGCCGTCCGGAGGACGGCTTGGCCTGCGGCCCGTGGGCGCATCTACCCGGATTTTTCACGGTCCTCCGGGGCACGGAGCCGCCAGCCGTCCCGGCGGATGGCCTGCACGCCCAGCCAAAGTTCCCGCACGGCCAGCAGCAGGATGAGCAACCCGAAGCAGGTGCGCAGGATATTTTCGCCCAGACGGCTGCCCAGCAGTACCCCCAGCAGCACACCCGGCAGACCACCCAGCAGGAGAGGCCAGGCAGCTTTGCCATCGGTCAGGCCGTTTTTGCGGTGGAAATAAAGCCCAAGCAGACCAACAGGGAGGATCATCAGCAGGTTGATGCCCTGTGCGGTCATCTGCGGCCAGCCGGCCCACACCAACACCAGCAGCAGAATACCGCCTCCGCCCAGGCCCATAGCACCCAGCGCGCCGCTGAGGACAGAAGCAATAGCGATCCAGATCCAGCTCATAGCAGGCGGATCCCTCCCCACAGCATCAGCCCGCCAAAAACGAGCTTAAGCCAGCCGGTGGAGATTTTCGGCATCAGGCGGCTGCCAAGGTAGGCCCCCAGCAGACTGCCTGGCAGCCAAGGCAGGGCATCCATTACGGTGACACGGCCCTGCACAAGGTACAGTATGGCGCTGACAGCCGAAAGCGGGACAATGACCATCAGGGCGGTGGCGTGGCTTTTTTTGCCGCGCACCCCCAGGGCCGAAAGCAGCGGGACTACCACCATGCCGCCGCCCGCACCCAGCAGTCCATTGATGACTCCGGCGCCGAAGCCGCCCAGCGTGCCCCACCATTTTTTGTGCATAAAAATACCCCCCGCCAAGAAAATAGCATTTGCTATTATCTCCGGCGGGGGATATAAAATGCGAATTTTTATTTTTGCGGAGGGAGGGGCATGGGTTTGGGCGCTAAGCCGGCGATATAATCGATAGAAACGCCGTAGAGCTTTGCCAGTCGAATGATGAGTTCAAAGGGCGGCTCCCGTTTGCCCTGCTCATAGTTGGTGTAGGTGGTTTTGTGCATGCCCAGCTGCTTTACCAGTTCGTCCTGCGTCAGGTCCGCATCCTCCCGCAGATCGCGCAAGCGTGGATAGTATGCCATGGCGCCGCCCTCCTTTCCTATGAGGACATGATACACAAATACAACATATGTTGTTGACAAAATACATCATATGATGTATTTTTAGAGGAAAGAAAGGAGTGGAAAGGGTGGATTATTTAATTTTAACGGTCATACTGCTGGTGCTTTTCTGGTGGATGCGCAGCCTGTTTGAGCAATAAAAAACGCGCCCGGCAGGTGCATTTTGCCGGACGCGAAATTTATATTGAGGAATCATTCCACAATATCGATGGAATCGATGGTCACATCGTGCAGGGGGCGGTCGGCGCGGGCGGTGCGCACATTGGCGATATCATCCACGACCTTCATGCCTTCGATGACCTGACCGAATACGGTATGGGCAAAATCCAGGTGGAAGGTGCCGCCTACCTCAGCATATTTTTTGGCGATCTCGGTGGCGTATTCCTTTACATCCTCCGGCAGACCCTGGGACTGGTAATCATTGAGCTTGGTGTTCACCTCATCGATGTAGGCCTGGATCTTGGGGGCATCCTCCAGGGCTTCCTGCATCATCTGTACCCGGCGCTTGGCATCGTTCAGCAGCTCGTAGCAGGCCACCTGCACCGCCAGGGCATCGATATCCTGGGTAGGGGCTTGGCTGTTCTGCACGATGAAGAACTGGCTGCCGTTGGTATTGGGGCCGGCATTGGCCATGCTGAGCGCACCGCGGAAATTGTGCAGCTCCTGGCTGCACTCATCCTCGAACTTGGCGCCGTAGATGCTCTCACCGCCCGCACCGGTGCCGGTGGGGTCGCCACCCTGGATCATGAAATCCTTGATAACGCGGTGGAAGATGAGGCCATTATAATAGCCCCTTTTGGCCAGAGTCACAAAGTTTTCAACGGTCTTGGGGGCAACCTCCGGATAAAGCTGGATGGTGATATCGCCCATGTTGGTGTGCATGATGGCGCGGGGGCCTTCGCACTGGGTAAACTGCTTTAGAACCATGATTTTGATTTCCTTTCTGTGGGGCCGGTGCGGAGAAGGCGGCAGGCTTGGCACAGGCCCAGTTTCTTTTGCCCCATTATACCGCATTTGCGGGGAAGAATACAAGTA
The DNA here is from genome assembly GCA_937907305.1 of uncultured Clostridia bacterium. Classification (GTDB taxonomy): domain Bacteria; phylum Bacillota; class Clostridia; order Oscillospirales; family Ruminococcaceae; genus Angelakisella. Next base: position 9,890 of record CALERQ010000223.1, read on the forward strand.
TCGGTTGACTTTGGGACCGTTTTCGCATAATATAAGAGTAGAGAAAATAAAAGGAGGAACCCATGATGGAAAATGAAAACTGGGGTGAGGATATCATCTCGCTGATGGACGAAGAAGGCAACCAGAGCGAATACAAGATCGTGGCCTGTGCCGAAATGGACGGTACCGAATACATGGCCCTGGAGCCGATCATTGAGGACCCGGAGGAAGCGCTGATGGATGCCGCGGAGCTGGTATTCCTGAAGGTGAGCGAGGAGCTGGATGAGGACGGCGAGGCCTATCTGGATGCCATTTTGGATGAGGATGAGCTGGACCGTGTGGCTGAGATCTTCCGGGATAAGCTGAGCGAGGAATATGAATTCCTGGATGAGGACGAGGAGGAATAATCCCCGCTGCATCGACATAAGCTATAAGTGAATAACTGCTGGCAACACCCTGCTGTGTGCGTCAGCGCCGTATGATATGATCCAACACTTTTCTTTCGGGAGCCGGAACTCCGTTTGGCCGGATTGCAGACCTCCCATCCGCAGGATGGAAGAAGGGAGCGTGAAAGCCCGGGAGGCTACCCACCTTGTCGCATAAGACGGGGTTTTATTAGCGGCGCAACGGCATGGCGGGGCATCTTTTTGCCTTTTTGGGGGGAGGGGAATTTAGGTTCGCTTTAGGTTGGCGGTCTATTCTTACCATAGGGGTAATATAAATATCCCATTAGAGCCGAGGTGCCTTTTGTGGGGGCAGTGCATTTTACACCTAAAAAACAGCAATTCACACCTTTTGTGTCGATTTGTGGTAGGGTGTGCTAAAATGAAAATGTGACAGCGCGGGAGTGGATAAATGACAGGAAACGGCATTTTATCATCCATAAATCTGTGTTTATTCCATATAATTGGCCCGCGGATTATGCATAAGTTTACAGTAAATGTGCCATCCCCAGCACAAGGAACAAACAATGGAGGTAATGACAAATGATGCTTTTTGGCGAACGCGAAGATGATTTTCCGGAGATCGACCTGCTGGACAACCGCAGCAAAAAAACAGAGGACATGAGCAAGTTCGAGACCATCATCGGTGCGCGCAACGCCGTTACCGGTAATATCGAGGGTGCTTCCCCCATCTGCATCAATGGTAAGCTCATTGGTGATATCAATTCCACCAGCTATGTGTATATCAGCAAGACCGGCTCGGTAGAGGGCAATGTGACCGCTGACCACCTGGTACTGCTGGGCAACATCACTGGCGACAGCGTAAATGTTGGTAAGCTGGTAGTGACTGCGACCGGCGTTATTAATAGTGATGTAGAGGTTGCCAAGCTGACCGTGGAAGAGGGCGGCGTGCTGAACGGCCAGACCACTGTGACCGGCAGCTATACCGCTCCCGAGGATGAAGAGGAATAATGCTCCGCTGAAAGACCGTACTATGGCTCCCTGCCGCCCGGCGGGGAGTTTTGTTTTGGACGGATTTCCCCCTAATGAACAAGACCCCGGATACCGCAGTATCCGGGGTGTTGGTTATTATTATTCGGCTGGCGCGGTAACATCCGGGGAAATGCCGTGGGGGTCCTTCAGCGGGAACACCCAGTCCTGGAGGAGAGAGGTAAGCTCCTCATCGGCATAGAAATGGGTGCATTGATAGGGGCCGTCATCCCCCGGCAGGACATCCCACGGGATGAAAGTGTAGAGACCATTGTACCCAAGGGAGAGCCATTCCGGGGATAGGACCTCCGCCAACTGGTTACGCAGGTCGGCATCCAGCGGTTCCAGCTGGACCAGCAGCCACTGGCGCATGTAGTTTTCATCAGGCTTGAACAGGCTCCAAAAGGATACCTGTTCGCCGGTTTTGCGGTCGTAGACGGCATTGTAGTATTTTTCGTAGTTGCGGCGGGTGTTGCGGGAAAGGGTCACATTGGTGCAGTAAAAAATTACGCGGTCATTGTAATAGCCGGCGGCGGTGGATTGATGCGCCACATAGGCCCGGAAATCCTTGGGACGGCCCAGCTCGTTATATTCGGCCCAGGCACGCTCCACCTGGTACGCGGTATCGTAGAAAAAGCCCAGCTCCTCATAATGGTCGATGACTTTTTGCTGCGCCTCCTGGGGGAACACATCAAAATCCACCCGATCGACAAAGATATCATCGGGAATCTGATTGTGGATCTGGAGCAGCATCATGCCATCCGGTGCGTAGTAGGCCAGCCCCGCTCTGTTCAGCCGTACCTGTACTGTGGTGCCGTCCTCAAGGGTCAGCGGCTCGCCGTAGGGGATGCTATTGATGATAATGACCGAGGCGGTGTAGGTGGGCACTTCGGTGCCATCCGCGGTGGCGAGCTTTTCTTCGGCTTTTTCTCCCGTAACGGTGACCTCCATACGGGGGTACTCGGCATTCCGCAGGGCTTCATCGGTGATATCAACGAGGGCTGGGTAGATACCGGTTTCCCCGGTGAGTCGCACACCGATGGTTTTGTCGTCCTGTTCCATCAGGAAGGCATTGACTTCGGTATCGCCGCGCAGGTATTCGGTGATGGTGCCGTCCATTGTTTTTTCGCTGCTGCAGCCCGCCAACAGCAAAAGGGCGAGGGCAAGCAGCAGGAGCCATGTTCTTTTCTTCATGCGGGTAATCCTCCTCCGGTTTGTCGTTTATGGCCTTCACCCTTATAAACGATTTATCCGCGAAAAATGTGACACATTTTCCGGAAAAATTTTGAGGAGGGTCAAACTTCTTCCCGCGGGATGACGGGGCAGGCCCAGCGGCAGGCGCGGCAGTACCGGCAGGAGGCGAAGGAAACCCTGGGGATAAGCTTCCCCTCCTCATTTGGTACCATTTTGATCACACCGTGGCTGCAGGCTTTGGCGCAGGCCCCACAGTGGATGCAGGGAAAATCGGGGGTAATTTGAATCATGGTATGTTCCTCCTTGGATAGTTGGGGGATGGGGGTAGGGGCGCCCGCAGGGCGCTCCGGCGCAGCCGGAGCCGGCGGCTGAAGGCCGCCGAAGCCGCCGTAAGGCGGCTTGCCCTGCGGGCGCCCCATCCGGCTTTCTGCACAAAATCAGAGCAGGAAAATGTCCGGGCTCCTTAACTGCCTCCTTTACGGCGGGCGGCCCGCCGTTGAATAAGCTGGGCCGTGATGCTAACCGCGATCTCTGCGGGGGTTTCAGCATCGATGGCCAGACCGATGGGGGTGACGATGCGGCTAAGGTCGGTATCGGTAAAGCCGTCCTCCCGAAGCCGCCGGAAGGTGGCCTCCATTTTGCGGCGGCTGCCCACCATACCAATATACCACACCGGGCTGCGAAGTGCTTCGCACAACACCTCATAATCGCCCTGGTGTCCCCGTGTCATAATGATGACGCTATCTCCGGCGGTAAAGGAAATGGCAGCTGCCAACGCAGGCAGGGGGCCGCAGCGAGTCTCTGCCGTGGGGAACAGGGCAGGAGTGGCATAGTCGGGACGCTCATCCAGTACCACGCAGGGAAAATCCACCCCGCTAAGAAGCGGGAATAGTGCCTGGCTGACATGCCCGCCCCCAAATACATAGCATCGGCCGCTCTCCTGCAGCTTCAAGGTAAAGCATCCGGGGGCTGTATGAGTTTCGGCTATGGGGAGAAGCGTTCCCCGCCAGCGAGCTTTATCATATTCAAGACGCAGGGAGCAATCGTCATTTTGCCCCATGGTGGAGAGCATGGCTTCGGCCAGCGGAAGGTCACAGGGTTCCCACCGCAGCAGCAGGATCTCCTCCTCACCGCCGAATTCCTGCCCCATATGGTGCAGTTCCTCCGCGGAAAGGCACTGGTGCCAGCCCCGCTGCACAGACGCTCCGTTCCGCAGCATTTCCATGGCCGGCCCTATAATATCATGCTCCGCTTGGCCGCCGCCGACGGTGCCCAGGGTACATTCTGCCGTTAGTACCAGCAGGGCCCCAGGGGAGCGCGGGGTAGCCCCGCGGCAGCCGGTTACCACGGCGGTTACGGCGGGGCTGCCCTGTTGCAGTGCCCGGTACAGCAGTCGGATCCGTTCTTTCATGGCGTATCTCCTCTTATGGTTGGTGCAAGGCGCAGGAAACGGCCCTGCGGGCCGTCCCTTTGCGCAAACCCTGCTAATGTGAGTTATTCGAGGGTAATAGGCACTACCTGTCCCAGATTGACAGCTTTCATGCCGGTTACACTACGGATGACACCTTCGTGGCACACAACGATAATCTTTTCCGCTTGGCCGTCATACCGGCGCAGGCAGCCCAGCACCCGCTCAGCGATGACAGCGTAGGTTTCGCAGTTGTCCTCACCGGTCAGCTCATCGTGCTCCATGTAGTGGTAGAAGCAGCGGGTCATATCCTCCCGGCCAAAGCGCTCGTCGGGGGTGGGGAGGTCGCCGCGCATATCGCGGTCATACAGCCATTCATGCAGTTCCCACTCCACAGTTACCGGCAGGTCCAGCCGCCGGGAAAGGATCTGTGCGGATTGCATGGTGCGGGTATAGGGGGAGGCCAGAATAAACGAGGCGCCCCTCAACTGCGGATCACAGGCGGTGTGCTCTATCTGTTCCACACCCAGTGGAGTGAGCGGCATATAGGCGCTGCACGGGCCGTAAAAGCGCATGGCCTCCGCCCAATCCCAATCTGGCTGGCCGTGGCGCACCAGGTAGAATGTTGTTTTCATGGTAGGTTCCCCTTTCGGCAGGATGTTACATTTTATCTCATTATACCGTATCGGCAGTCGTTCGGCAAGGTGCGCCGCCCTAAAAGAAAAGCTCCCCGCCGAAAGGCAGGGAGCTTTGGGAAAGTTTGATTACTGGGGGATAACATTGACAGCGCGCAGCTTGCCGGTATCCTTGGGATCGGGTTCGGTATCGAAGGTGACCTTCTGACCCTCAGCCAGAGTCTTGAAGCCATCTACCTGGATAGCAGAGAAATGAACAAAGACATCCTCGCCGCCCTCATCATTGGAGATGAAGCCGTAGCCCTTTTCAGCGTTGAACCATTTGACAGTACCGTTATTCATCTGGGTACCTCCTGCATTAAATAATATTTTTCGTACCCAAAAAAACAAAGCCCATTCTGCGGCAGGATCAAAACAACAATGCCATGCAGCAAGCGGGCCATAGTGGTGATCTTGAATACAAGCAGATTATAGCATCTCCTGCCGGTAAAGTCAATCGCAATTCCCCCACTAAAATCGCTTTGGGCAAAAAATCGTGCGACAGAATCTGCGGTCTATTCCCGGATTTCGGCAGGGTTCGGGGGAACCGGGCGCAGCCCACGCGCCGTATGGCGCGTGGGCTGCGCCCGACTTTTCGCCCTGCACAAAATTTCCTATGGCAAAAAGCAGCTCCCATCATATCTGCAGGGAGCTGCTTTACGGGTTGATTAGCCGTGGTTTTTCCGGGCGATGATGGCGCCGATGATGAGCACCACCATTGAGATGGCGACCAGCACGATGTAGGTGGTCTTGGGCATTTCGTACACCAGCTTATCCACCGCGTAGACGATGGCAAACATCAGAACACCGACAATGGCGATCAGGTCGGTTTTCTTCAGACCGTGTTTATTATTATTCATGGGCTTCTCCTTTCCGGCGCAGTGCCGTGTATTTCAGTATCGCTATCTGCGTTTTCGCATCCTCTATTTCTCCCGCCAGTACCATACGCTCCGCTTCGGCCAATGGTATCCATTCTGCCGTAATGAACTCATCCTCATCGGGATGGGTATGGCCGGTGGTCAGGTCCTTCGCCGTAAAGATCCAGATCTTTTCGTCGCAGTAGGCGGGGGTGGGGTACAGGGTCGCCAGCAGCTCCAGCCGCCCCGCGATGAACCCGCATTCCTCCTCCAGTTCCCGACGGCCGCATTGTTCTGGGGTTTCACCGGGGTCGCGCTTCCCTGCCGGGATCTCCAGTGCTTCGCAGCCCATGCCGCTGCGGTATTGCCGTACCATCAGCAGCCGGTCGTTTTCATCCACCGCCACAATGCCAACCCCGCCGGGGTGCCGAATAATCTCACGCTCAGCAGTTTGGCCGTTTTCCAGCCGCACCTGCCAGCGCTCGTGGGTGAATACCCGATTTTTGCCCAGCGTTTCCCGCTGCAAGAGCTTTTCGGTATGCGGCATGGTGTCAGTCCTCCCCAGGGTGGTTTTTGCGGTAGGCCAGGTAGCTTTCCAGTATAATGGTGGCGGCTACCGCATCTATGGTATTTTTGCGCTTTTTACCGCGCACATCGGTCATGTTCAGGTATTGGGTGGCCGTGACGGTGGTGCTGCGCTCATCCCACATTCTTACCGGGCAGGGGAGCTTTTCCGCCAGGTCATTGGCCAGGGCGTGGCACAGCTCGCTGCGTGGGCCGGCCGTGCCGTTCATATTCAGGGGGTTGCCCACAACCACCAGCTCGACCTTTTGCTCGGCCACCTGCCGTATAATTTCCTCCATTACCGCCTCCCGGTCGCCGCTGTGGAATACTCCCACCGGACTGGCCAGCAGTTCCCCCCGGTCACAAATAGCTAACCCGGTCCGGGCATCGCCGTAATCCACTGCCAGGATACGCATGGGTTTCCCCTCCTTCGTTGCTTGCAGCAGGGTGCAGGTCCGCCCGCCCCGCTGCCCGGCTTCGCTGGGCATTCCGGCGGCCCCCGCAGGGGGCCGCCGTTTGGCGCGCCCAAGGCGCGCCTGCAGGGTGGGCGGAACCCGTTCCCTGCAAAAATTCTGCTCCCATTATACCGGTTTTTCCGCAAAAATACAAGCAAAGCTTGTAACCGGGCGGCGGATATGCTAAAATAGCGGAGTCCTTTTGGGATCGTCAGTCGAAAGATCCTGACGCTAAACAAAACTAATGCCGCATCTGACGGCATCCAAAGGAGAAATGAATATGAAAAACCGCACGCTGCGGCAGATCACTGCCGCCGGGGTCATCGCGGCTGCCTATGCCGCTATCTCACTGGTATTGGCCCCCATCACCTTCGGCGCGGTGCAGTGCCGCGTTTCGGAAGCACTGACGCTGCTGCCTGTCATCAGCCCGGCCGCCATTTGGGGTGTTACCCTGGGCTGCGCTATCACCAATGGCGTAGGCGCTGCCACCGGCACCAATTTCCTGGGGCTGATCGACCTCTTTGTGGGGACGGCTGCCACACTGCTGGCCGCTATTACCAGCCGCCTGCTGGGGAAGCTCCGCTTTGGCGGGGTACCGTGGCTTTCGGCCCTGCCGCCCATCCTGTTCAATGCCGTTGCCATCGGCGCGGAATGGTGCTATGCAGCCACCGGGTCGATTAATGTGGCATTTTGGGTATTTGCCGGTCAGATCGCTTTGGGACAGATCCCCCCCTGCCTGCTGGGAGTTTGGCTTATTCACCTGCTGGAGCGCCGCGGTCTGCAAAATATCATCGAAGGGAAGTGACGCCGCATGGCACTTTTTGGCCGCAAAAAGGAGATAGCCCCCCTGCCGCCTATTGCCCAGTGGGAATACCGCTGCGGGGATGGCCACCACTGGGGGTTCCATTACCGCGTGGCCGAAGAGCAGGACCATGTACGGCTCACCTATTCCCGTACCATGCCGGAACACCTGGAGAGCATAGCGGCTCCGGCCGTGCTGTGGCAGCAGCTGAGCGAACTGGGCGACCGATACCATATCACCGCCTGGGCCGGGTACAATGAGTGCCGCCTGCGCACCCCCCGTACCAAGCGTTGGCTGCTGTATATCACCTTCGCCGATGGCATTAGCCTGCGGGCGGAGGGCTGCGGCGCCGCGCCAAAAGGACACGAACAGTGGGAAAATGACCTGCTGGTCCTCCTCAATTCCTGCATCGATGTCTGATCGCATTTTTGCCCCGCCGGGAATTCCGGCGGGGCTTTGTGCAGCCGGCGGGATGCGGCGCAGCCGGGCTTGCCCCTTGTACCGGCCCTCCATAAGCCAAAAGGCTCCCCCGCATGCCTGCGGAGGAGCCCCATTTTATTTTGCCAGTGCCAGCCGGTCTATCTTGGTGTCGCTCATAAAGGCGGAGGTACTATACAGCACCAGCACATCGGTAATGCCTTCCTGCTCCATCAGCTCGCTTAGGGAACCAAGATAGTACCGCAGGTCCACCGCCACGATCTTTTCGTAATCCGCCGCGGCAAAGGGCAGCAGGGCATTGGCGTAGCTGTCCTTCAGCACCAGCAGGCGGCGGCCGTTTTCCGGCCCGCCGGTAATTGTCACCGTGGGCCAGTTCCCGCCAAAGAACACCTCATACATATCCTTTTGCTGGAGTTTTTCCGTATCATAACAGCCGGCGTGATCGGCGTTATCATAGGTTACGCCCAGGTCGGCATCGCCGTCCCAGCGGTACAGTTCTATGGTATCGGTCGCCGCATTTTTATCCAGCACCTTGCTGTATAGCGTCCCGCGGAAGCCCTCATACCGCTCCACGGTGTAATTCGCCGCCGCGGGGATTGAAAGCCCCATGGCCGCGCGGTAGCACTGGTAACCCAGCAGCGCGCCGGCCGTTTTCCAGTGGTGGTCGGTGCGGTAATAAAGCTGTTCACTCTCTGCCGCCTTGGCAAAGTCCGCCCGCAGGTCTACCAGCTGGGCACCCAATACCAGCCCCATCTCGTCAAATACCGCATCCTCATCAAAGAGGGTGGCATAGCGGGGGAGCTTATCCCGCAGGGTATAGCCGGGGGTCGGCACCGGCATAAAGGTCAGGTTTTCCGCTGCCAGTCCTTTTTCCTCGCACCGGGTAAAGAAATCTTTCACCGTCTGCAGGTTCTTCTGCAGCCTTGCTTCATCTACATCGGTTTGGGTCACCTTTTCGATGTAATACCCATCCTCGCACAGGTACACCCCACCGATGTCCTTATTGCGCAGCAGCATTTTCATTTTGCTGCGGGCGGCGGTCCAGCTATCCCGCTGCCAGAATTGATCGCTTAAATAATCCTCCACCTCGTCGCCAAAGTCTCCGTTTACCATGGTATCTTCGGAGAGCTTTGGCAGCTCCTGCAGGTAGCGGTTCTCGTTTTCGGAAAAGGTTTGATCTGGGGTAAGCCACCCCAGCAGCCCCAGCCCAAAGATCAGCGCGCCAAAAACGACGATAATGATAATATTCTGCTTTTTCATTTTAGGCGCCTCCTCTCAGAACCGGAAATACAGGAACGGATTGTAACTGTCGCCCACCAGGAAAGCTATGCACATCAGCAGCACCGCCGCGTAGAACAGGCACCGGAGCAGTGTCTGCGCCGCCTGGGGGAGCCGTGCCAGCAGGTCATTTGCCGCGTGGGCCGGCCAGCGGGTGCAGGCCAGCGCCGCCATCAGCAGCAGGGAGAGATTGGTGGTCAGCAGGTACATCGTTTGGGTATCGGTGCCGCCGTGCGCGCCAAAGAGCGCCGCGAAGTAGTTCCCGATGGTCCCAAAATCGGTCAAGGCAAAAATGACCCATCCCAGCACGATGAGCAGCAGGGAATAGAGGTGCTGCACTATGCCCGGGGCCTTCTGCAGCGGCTTTTGCAGCCACACCTTTTCGATGATGAGGATGACCCCATAATAAAGCCCCCACAGCAGGAAGTTCCAGCTGGCGCCGTGCCATAGGCCGGTCAGTCCCCATACGATGATGAGGTTCAAAATCTGCCGGGGCAGACCGCACCGGTTGCCGCCCAACGGGATATACACATATTCCCGGAACCAGGTGCCCAGCGAAATATGCCACCGCCGCCAGTATTCAGTAATGCTGCGGCTCAGGTAGGGGTAATCGAAGTTTTCCAGGAACTCAAAGCCCAGCATTTTTCCCAGCCCAATGGCCATATCGGAATAACCGGAAAAGTCGAAGTAGATCTGGAAAGTAAAGGCGATGGCGCCCAGCCAGGCCGTCCCGGCGGAAAGGCCTGTCCCCGGCAGCGCCGCCACGGTATCCCACAGGGCGCCCACCTGGTTCGCAATGAGTACCTTTTTGCCCAAACCCACGGTAAAGCGTCCAATGCCCGCGGCAAACTGCGCGGTCGTCTCCCGGCGGTGAGAAAGCTGCTCCTCCACTGTTTTGTACTGCACAATGGGGCCGGCGATGAGCTGCGGGAACAGCGCAATGTAGGTGCCAAAGGTGATGGGGTTCTTCTGTGCCGCCACGGTGCCCCGGTATACATCAATGACATAACTCAGTGCCTGAAAGGTGTAAAAGCTGATGCCAATGGGCAGCGCCAGCTCCAGCAGCGCTATTTTGCTGCCGGCGATATTATTTACGGTGCCAATCAGCAGATCGGCGTACTTAAAGAGCCCCAGCGCCCCGATATTTCCCGCAATGCAGAGGATGAGCAGCCCCTTGGCCAGGCGCTTTTTCCCCCGCTTCTGCAGGGCAGCCACACCCAGTCCGCACAGGTAGTTGAACAGAATGGAAGCCACCATCAGTCGGATATACACCGGCTCGCCCCAGGCATAAAACAGCAGGCTGGCCGCCAGCAGCCACAGGTTGCGCAGCGCCCGAGGGCATAGGTAATACACCCCCATCACAATGGGGAAAAACAGGAATAAAAAGGTAAGGCTGCTGAATACCATAGAAACTCCTTACAAGCGGGCAAGGGTCGCGGAGGATTAGTCTCTGCGACCCTTGGAATTTTGCGTCATAGCCGGGGGAAACTTGCCCGCCCCAAAGGGATAGCAAGTTACTTTACAGTTTAGGCAAAGTACTGGTCAATGATCTTGTTCACATTGTCGGCGTCATTGGTCACCGCCACCGCCACGTACTTGCCCATAGTGTGGATCTTGGCATTCTGCAGCAGCGCCACCTCGTCCACATTGTATTTCGCATCAATGCTGTCATCAATGTAGGTCTGGATGAGCTTTTTCACCGTTGCGGCAGCGTCCGCATCCTTGCAGGCAAAAACAGCGCAGCGCAGGTAGGCGGAATCATTCGCCGCCAGATAGGCCTCGGTGCCCTCGGGCAGCTCGCCGCCCAGCAGCACGCCGGCCATGCTGCTGTCCAGCTCGGTAGCGTTATCGGTGTAAGTCACATCGGTCAGCAGCGCCTGGAACATGGCGGCCGCATCCACCGCCTTATCGGTGGTCTTATCGCCGCCACAGGCGGCAAAGGAAAGGCACAGCACAGCGGCCAGCAGTACAGCTACAAACTTTTTCATGGGGATCTCCTCCTAATCGGTTTGGTGTCGTTATTCTGCCGGATGGGCTTATTCATACGGCAGTTCTTTCAGCATCCGGATGGTCCGGTATATTGTACCGCAGCTGGGGCATTTCCAGTCGCAGTCGCTTTTCTTGGCTTTTTGGTGCAGGTAGGTCAGCGTACCCGCTTTGCACTTGGGGCAAAGTACCGGCTCCCCGCGCCACAGCGTTTTTAGCAGCGCCACTTCGGTTTCCCGGCTTTCGGTATACATTTCGTGTCCTTTCAGTTCGCGGGCATAAAGTCATAAACCGTCACACCGTCCACTACTACATCGCCGGGGTGGTAGCCAATCGGCACATCGTACTCGCCGTTGTAGTCCTCCGGCAGTACCACATGGCACAGCAGATAGTTCATCCAGTCACGGCAGTAGCTGGCGTTCAGATGCACACCGTCCCAACTGGCATCATCCAGTAAATAGCCTTTTTCATCTACCAGCGTTTCGGGGATATCCAGGTACCAAATCTCCTTTTCGATGCAGACCTGCATCAGCGCTTCGTTGAATTCCTTTACATGCGCCAGCGAAAAACCATTGGCCGCGCCGCTTTGCTCCTTCAGCTCAGTTACCGGCAGCACCGCCTGCGCGTAGATATCAGCGTCTGGGTGGCTCTTCTGGATCAGATCGACCAGACGGCTGAAGTATTGCCCGAAGGTATCTGCCGAAAGTCCCATATCATTCATGCCAAAGACCAGGTAGAACCGCTTGCCCTCCGCCTTGGGGATCAGGTTAGCTACCGTATCGGTGCCAAGCCCGGGCAGCGTTGCTTCTTTGCTGGTGTAATTGGTCAGCGAAAGCGATTTGACCGCCAGCGAGGTGCAGTTAGATAGGCTGTTGTAAAGGATCAGCCCCTGCGAGCGGCTGTCGCCCAGGATCACCGCGTCATCAAACCACTTTTCGCTTACCTGCTGGCTTTCCGGAACCACAGGGTCAAACTCCCTTCGGTAGATAATATTATCGTTATTGTCATTATCAGGGTCCGGTGTCGGCGTAATATCTCCGGTGCCGCTTGGGTTGGTGGATGGATCGGAGCCGGGATTCTCAGTCTGCCCGGGGTTATCCGGTGGGTTGATCTCCTGATTCAGCGCAGGGATGACCCAATGTACCACCGCGAACACCACCGCGGCCACCAGTAGCACTGCAACTGTGGCCACCAATATTCTGCGCCGCCGCAGTACCCTGCGCCGGGAATGATTGTAATGCTCCCTCATATTGCGTCACCTCGCAGTTTTCATCGGGATCTGGGTATCCGGGCCGCAGGCCCCCGCCGCCTTCGGCGGCGGGTCAGCGCGCCCAAAAGGGCGCGCTGTGACCACCCCTGCGGGGCGGTCGGCCTGCGGCCCGTTCTGTTTCATATACTTTGTGCCGGTAAAGGCACATACTTACTTTTTATTTTACCACAAATCCGGAATAAAACAACACCCCGGCAAAAGATTATCCGTTTCTTTCCTCCCGGAGAAAAAAGGCTCCCCGGCAGGGCCGGCCCGCCGGAGAGCATCCGTTTGTGTTCTGCTTTTTACGCCGCGGCGTAGAGGAACGGCTCCACATCAGTGTGGTTCTTCCACTCGTTGGTCACACCGGCGTCGCTCAGCAGCTGGATCACGGCATTATTGAAATCCGCGGTCTTGGTGCTGTCCACGGCCTTCAGGTCAAAGTCCGCGTCACCGGCATCCTCCAGGATCGCAGCATCCTCGCTGCCATCCAGCAGAGCCAGCGCGGTCTTCATAGCCTGCTGCCACTGGAAGGAAAAATAGTCCTTCTGGGTCTCGTTCATCCCCTCCAGATAGGCTTTTACCGTGTCCTCGGCCTTGCCGCTCTCATCCATGGCCAGCTTCATCACGGCTACCGCCGCGTTGGCCTGCTGCAGGCTGGCGCCCGCGCTGCCGTAGCTCACTTCGTCAATGGCGATGAGCAGCTTGGTCAGTTCATCCTCTGTTTCGGGGGTATACATCCAGTCGGTCAGGCTGCCGCTGTAATCCACCTTGGTGGTGGGTGCGGGGTCGGGGGTCGGGTCAGGATCGGGTGTGGGAGCGGGTTCATTGTTGTTGCCGCAGGCCACCATAGCCAGCGCCATCAGTGCGGCCATCAGTACGACCAAGAATTTTTTGCTTTTCATAATTTAAGATTCTTCCTTTCTTTTTTTGTTTGCCCTTTCTGCAAAAAGGCACTTGTTTTTCCCGGAGCGTTTCTCCTTTGCTCCGTCGTCATTGTAGTATATCCAGCGGCGCAAATCCTCACGCGTTTGCAAATAAATTTCCCTTATTTTATGAACACGCATACAGTTTCTGCCCGTTTTGTCTTTCTTCGGCAGCCTTTCCCACAAGCTTCATTTTTTCTTAAAAATTTATACACATTCACCAAATTGACCCCCAATCCGCCGTTCAAATCGTATAAAATCAGTTCATTGACAAGTGCGAACCGTGACGGTATAATGAAATCAGAACCCTGGCATTACCGGGGATGAAAACAAAATACAGTTTGCTCGATATAAATCAAATGATATGGTTTTGAAGTCTCTACCCGGCTGCCGTAAATGGCCGGACTATCGATGCAGAATACAGGCGGCGGTGCCTTTTGTTCCGCTGTCGTGCTTTGCATTGCGGGAGATCATCAAAATCTCCCGCAATTTTTGTTTTTTTAGGAGGAACCGCTCATGCAGCTTTTAGAGGATCATATCCGCCGCGAGGGCAAAGTAGCCCCCGGCAATGTTCTGCGCGTCGATGGCTTTCTCAATCACCAGATCGATGTGGTGCTGCTCACCAAACTGGCGGAGGAATTCCACGCCCGCTTTTCCGGGGAAAAGGTGGATAAGATCCTCACCATCGAAGCCTCCGGCATCGCCATCGGCTGCCTTGTCGCGCAGCAGTTCGGTGTCCCGCTGGTCTTTGCCAAAAAATCCCGCTCTTCCAATCTGCCCGCTGATGTTTACGCCACCGCGGTGCACTCCTATACCCACGGCAATGTCAATCAGGTCATTGTATCTCAGGAGTATCTGCACAGCGGCGAGCGCATCCTCCTCATTGATGACTTTTTAGCGCATGGGGAAGCATTGGCGGGCCTTGTTTCTTTGGTACAGCAGGCGGGCGGCACTGTTGTCGGCGCCGGCATCGTCATCGAAAAAGCCTTCCAGGACGGCGGCGACCGCATCCGCCGTCAGGGCATCCGTGTGGAAAGTCTTGCCCGCATCGCCTCCATGAGCGTCGAGGAGGGCGTCACCTTCACCGATTAAGTTTTGTGTTCGACCGCCCACGGGCGGAACAAATAAAAGAAGTCATGAATGACAAAGGAGATCACACATGAAAAAGATTCTGGCATTTCTTCTTGCTGCAATGATGGTTCTGGCCTTCGCCGCCTGCGGCGAGGATAACGGCGGCACCACTCCCCCCGATGTAAAGGGCATGTCCGCCGATGTCCTGCCCCGCAGCGCCATGACCCCCACCGTCGAGATCCCCGCTGATTTCAAGATCGGCATGATCTGCCTGCACGATGAGAACTCCACCTATGATAATAACTTCATCCAGGCCCTGCGCCAGGTGCAGAAGGATCTCGGCCTCTCCGATGATCAGGTCGTCATCGTCACCAATATTGGCGAGGACAGCTCCTGCTACGATGCCGCCGTTGACCTGGCCAAGAACAAGGGCTGCAAGGTCATCTTCGCCGATTCCTTCGGCCATGAGTCCTTTATGAAGCAGGCTGCCCAGGAGTATCCCGAGGTTCAGTTCTGCCACGCCACCGGCACCTCCGCCAAGATCGCCAACATCGAGAATTTCCACAATGCCTTCGCTTCCATCTATGAGGGCCGCTACCTGGCCGGTATCGCCGCGGGTCTCAAGCTCAATGAGATGATCGCCGCGGGCGAGATCACCGCCGAGCAGGCCGTCATCGGTTATGTCGGCGCCTTCACCTATGCCGAGGTTATCTCCGGCATGACCTCCTTCTACCTGGGCGCCCGCTCTGTCTGCCCCTCCGCCACCATGAAGGTCCGCTACACCGGTTCCTGGTACGATCAGGCCAAGGAGCAGGAAGCTGCCACCGCCCTCATCGAAAAAGATAAGTGCGTCCTCATCAGCCAGCACGCCGATTCCCTCGGCGCTCCCACTGCCTGCGAGCTGGCCGGCGTTCCCAATGTTTCCTACAACGGCAGCACCTATTCCGCCGGTGAGACCACCTTCATCGTCTCCTCCGCCATCAACTGGGCTCCCTACTTCCAGTACATCATCGAAACCGTTGTGAAAGGCGAGGCCATTGCCCCCGATTGGTGCGGCACCATTGCTACCAATTCCGTCGTTCTCTCCGGTGTCAACCAGGATGTTGCCGCCGAGGGCACCATCGAGAAGATCAATGAGGCCATCAAGGCGCTGGAAGCCGGTACCCTGTATGTCTTCGATACCGCCAGCTTCACCGTAGAGGGCAAGACCCTCACCGAGTACCTGGCCGATGTCGATGGCGACTACACCGGCGAGACCAATGTCATCCACGATGGTTACTTCGATGAGTCCAACGCGGTCGATTTCCGCTCCGCGCCCTACTTCGATATCATCATCGATGGCGTGACCAATCTGAATACCAATTTCGGCTAAGTCCGGCTTTGCAGAGCCGTTTGACGGCTGAAACTTACCATCAAAAAACACAAGCGGGGGCGCTGGCCCCCCTTGTGCTTTGATTTTTTCTCCCCGCCCTTTTCCTGTCAAAGGCAGACCCCCATCGGTTTGCCCTTGCCAGAAGAAGGGAACATACCACACCGATGAGGAGGCTTTTTGTGAACGCACTGGAACTGCGCAATGTCACCAAGCGCTTTGGTGAAAAGGTCATTGCCAATGATCATGTCAGCCTTACCGTCCGCCGGGGCGAAATACTGGCCGTGCTGGGCGAAAACGGCAGCGGCAAAACCACCCTGATGAACATGATCGCCGGCATCTACCACCCCGATGAGGGCGATATTTTTGTTAACGGCCAGCCGGTCACCATCTCCTCCCCGCGGGATGCCTTCCGCTGCGGCATCGGTATGGTGCACCAGCATTTCAAGCTGGTCGATGTCTTTACCGCTACCGAAAATATCGTCCTGGGGGTGGAGGATGGCAAGCCCTACCGCCTCAAGGAAGCCACCCGCCGTGTCGAGGAAATTTCCGCCCGCTACGGCTTCGAGATCGACGCCAAAAAGAAGATCTACGCCATGTCCGTTTCCGAAAAACAGACCGTCGAGATCGTCAAGGTGCTGTACCGCGGCGCGGAGATCCTCATTTTGGATGAGCCCACTGCTGTGCTTACCCCGCAGGAAACCGAAAAGCTGTTTGCAGTGCTGCGCCGTATGCGGGAGGACGGCAAATCCATTATCATCATCACCCACAAGCTTAATGAGGTGCTCAGCCTTTCGGACCGCGTCACCGTACTGCACAAGGGCAAAAACGCCGGCACCGTCAATACCGCCGAAACCAATGAGGCCCAGCTCACCGAGATGATGGTCGGCCAAAAGGTCGTCCTCAATATCGAGCGCAAGACCCCCGAAGACCCCACCGACCGTCTCATCGTCCGGGAGGTCAGCTGCCTCAGCCGGGACGGCGTTCAGCTGCTCGACCGGGTCACCTTTACCGCCCGCGCGGGCGAGATCCTGGGCATCGCGGGCATTGCCGGCTCC
The DNA here is from genome assembly GCA_937907305.1 of uncultured Clostridia bacterium. GTDB lineage: Bacteria > Bacillota > Clostridia > Oscillospirales > Ruminococcaceae > Angelakisella. The sequence continues at coordinate 26,631 of CALERQ010000223.1, forward strand.
GGCCAGCGGGAGCTGCTGGAAGCCATTGCGGGCCTGCAGCCCGTCACCGAGGGGCAGATCCTCTACGAAGACCCCAAGAGCGGCGAAACCGAAAACCTGCGGGATAAAACCCCGCTGCAAATTCGGGAGCTGGGGGTCCGCCTTTCCTTCGTCCCGGAGGATCGCCTGGGCATGGGCCTTGTCAGCAACATGGATATCATCGATAACATGATGCTGCGCAGTTACCGCCGCGGCCGCTCCGCCTTCCTCGATCGCCAGCCCCCGCGGGAACTGGCCGAGCGCATCATCGAAGACCTCGGTGTCGTCACCCCCAATGCCACCACCCCCGTCCGCCGTCTTTCCGGCGGCAATGTGCAAAAGGTACTGGTCGGCCGCGAGATCGCCTCGGCGCCCACCGTACTCATGGCCGCTTATCCCGTCCGCGGCCTGGATATCAATTCTTCCTACCTCATTTATCATCTGCTCAATCAGCAAAAGGAAAAAGGCGTTGCCGTCATCTATGTCGGCGAAGACCTCGATGTACTGCTGGCCTTGTGCGATCGTGTCATCGTCCTCAGCGGCGGGCGCGTCACCGGCACCGTGGATGGCCGCACCGCCACCAAGGAGGAGGTCGGCCTCCTGATGACCAAAACCGAAAGGGAGGGTGAAAGCCATGTCAAAGCAGAATAAACCGCAGGCCGCGGCCCGCCCCGCCCGGGAGCCCTTCCTCTATGTCACCCGCCGGGATCAGATCCCGCTGGGCCGGGCCATTCTCATTCGGGTCATCGCCATCCTGCTGGCGCTCATTGTCTGCAGCGTGGTCACCCGTGTTCTCACCGGGGATGATCCCCTCTCCATCTACGCCACCATCTTTCACGGCGCGTTCGGCACCGGCCGCATGCTGGTCACCCTGCACGATATCGCCATTCTGCTGTGTATCTCGCTGGCGGTCACCCCGGCCTTCCGCATGCGCTTCTGGAATACCGGCGCCGAGGGTCAGGTGCTCATCGGCTGCCTTTCCACCGCGGTATGCATGCTGGTGCTGGGCGGCAAGGTGCCCGATGGCCTGCTCATTCTCATCATGGCGGTTTCCGCCATCCTCTCCGGTGTCATCTGGGGCGTCATTCCCGCCTTCTTTAAGGCCCACTGGAACACCAATGAGACCCTCTTCACCCTTATGATGAACTATGTCGCCATCCAGCTGGTGGAATACTTCCTCAAGGTGGCGGATAAGACCGGCTCCAATGTCGTCGGCCCCGATCTGCTTACCCACGGCTGGTTCCCGGAAATTTTCGGCGTCAAGTATCTGCTCAATATTCTCATCGTCGCCATCGTCTGCATCGCCATGCATATTTATCTGCGGTACAGCAAGCACGGCTATGAGATCGCCGTGGTGGGCGAAAGCGAAAATACCGCCCATTACATCGGCATCGATGTCAAAAAGGTCATCATCCGTACCATGGCCCTTTCCGGCGCCATCTGCGGCCTGGCCGGTCTGCTGCTGGTCGGCGGTTCCTCCCATTCCATCGATTCCAACCTCGTGGATGGCCGCGGCTTCACCGCCATCATGGTTTCCTGGCTCGCCAAGTTCGATCCCTTCACCATGATCCTCACCACGCTGCTGCTGGTGTTCCTGGCCCGCGGCGCCGATGAGGTCACCTCCAAGTTCGGCCTCAACAGCGATTTCTCCGAGATCCTCACCGGCATCATCCTGTTCTTCATCATCGGCTGCGAGTTCTTCATCAATTACCAGGTCCATTTCAATCATCACAAAAAAGAAAAAGCGGCGCCAGCCGCTGTCAGCGGGGAGGGGAACTGATCTATGGAAATTATCGTAAGCGTTATCCAGCGTGCCATTCTGCAGGGCACCCCATTGCTGTTCGGCGCCACCGGCGAGATCCTCACCGAAAAATCCGGCAACCTGAACCTCGGTATCCCCGGCATCATGTATATCGGCGCCATCTCCGGTGTGGTCGGCGGCTTCTTCTATCAGAACAGTGCCGCCCGGGTGCAGCCGGTCCCGGCTATCCTCATTCCGCTGCTGTGCTGCCTGGCGGGCTCGCTGCTCACCTCTCTGCTTTATTGCTTTCTCACCGTCACCCTCAAGGCCAATCAGAATGTCACGGGTCTGGCCATCACCACCTTCGGCGTCGGCGTCGGCAATTTCTTCGGCGGCTCCCTCATCAAGATCGTCAAAAGCGATGTGCCCTACCTCGCCCTCGTCAAGATCGCCAAGGCCTATAAAACCACCCTGCCCTTCGCCAAGGACATGGGTCCCATCGGTCAGCTGTTCTTCTCCTATGGCTTTCTGGTTTACCTCGCCGTCATTCTGGCGGTAGCGGTCAGCCTGTTCCTCAGCCGCAGCCGCGCGGGCCTGTACCTGCGCGCCGTGGGCGAAAACCCCGCCACAGCGGATGCCGCGGGCATCAATGTCACCCGGTATAAGTACCTTGCCACCTGCATCGGCGGCATGATCGCCGGACTCGGCGGTCTGTTCTACATCATGGATTACAGCAACGGTATCTGGTCCAATAACGGCTTCGGTGACCGCGGCTGGCTTGCCATCGCCATTGTCATCTTCGCCACCTGGAAGCCCACTATGGCCATCCTGGGCAGCTATCTGTTCGGTGCTTTGTATATCCTGTTCAATTATCTCAATGTCCCCATGCGCCTGCTGCCCCTCATTCAGATGCTCCCTTACCTCGTCACCATCATCGTGCTGGTGGCGGTCAGCATCCGCAAAAAGCGGGAAAACCAGCCCCCCGCCAGTCTCGGCCTTTCCTACTTCCGCGAAGAGCGCTAACCTGTCCCCCATAAATCCTCCCCCGGCCATTTTCGGCCGGGGGTATTATATAGGCTGTACCCCGCCGCACCAATCATACAGGGTGCCGGCTATTCTTTTCGCAAGGAGCAGGGTATGTGAAGGAGTGGCCATAGCGGTTTGCTTTTTCGCGTTCAATTAGGGCAGTGATTGATCCTCTGCATAAACTTTGTGTTCCCAAAGCACCAAATAAAAAAGGACGCCCATAGCGTTTACGCAAACTTGCAACTTCGGAAGGAAGAAAAGTGTGAAAGGGAACCATCAGGGTTCCCTTTCGCGTTTCATCAGGGCGCATACTGCCCCTTTGCAACAGCTTTTCGTTCCCCAAAGCACCAAATAAAAAAGACGCCATATGGCGCCTTTTTTATTTGGTGCGGGAGATGGGACTTGAACCCACACACCATCGGTACTGGCTCCTAAGGGGTATGTCACCTTAGTGAAAGATTTTCAGAGCCCTCCATATCATAAGGGAAGGGTATCTTTTCCAACGCTTCAAAAGATATTTCGGTCGTGACCGGCCGAACATCTGCTAAATCATAGCACACTCTGCCGGAAAAGTATAGCATGATTATAGCTTTACGGGAGGAAATTTCTGCTGCCCCGGCATAAAGCAGAGGGGACAGGGACGCTGTCTATTCGTTTTCTTCCGGGGAACTCATTTCTTGACGCTAAGTGGTTGTTTTCTTATCCTGCAAATCCGATACGCCTTTGTACTTGCACAGAGTCCAAGAGTGCGCGCATATCGCTTTCTGCGAAAACCGCCTGAATATCTTCTGCGCTGATCATATTATCGCTTGTACGCATGGCTTGCTTCATACGAGTGCGCTCAAAGACTTTGCGGATCAGCCGGGCGTTGGAGAAGTTTTCATCTTTATTACGAATGATTTGCTCTGCCGTTTGCCGCAGCGCTTCTTTTGCCTTGACACTCAGCTGGTAAGCTTCCGATTCCGCATATTTACAATAGATCTGAACCAGCTCCTCTGCTGAATAGTCCGGGAAGTCAATATAAAACTGAATGCGGTCTCGAAGTCCTGGATTGCTGCTCAGCATCTGATCCATCTCCTTGGTGTAACCTGCCATGATGCAAACAAAATCTTTCCTCGAATCCTCCAAGCGCTTTACAAGGGTATTGATCGCTTCGTGTCCATAGTCATAAGCGGCGTTAGATGCAAGTGCATATGCTTCGTCAATGAACAGCACCCCGCCGAGTGCATCCTTAACAACAGACGCCGTCTTCGCAGCAGTTCCTCCGAGATACTGAGATAGGGCAGTTTTAAGATGTCGCTATTTCGGAAACTTTTCGCGTCAAAAGCAAATCCGTACTCTTTTGCAGCACATTTTAACAGCTCAACCTTTTCTTCTCTCTCGAGGTCTTTGATTTCGATGGTATGCGGGAAAAACGCCTTAAAATAATCCAATTCCTTTGCTTTTTCGTATTGAACTCGATCCATAGTAGTAATATAAACATTTTTTCTGCGGCTCAACAGACGAAACGATTCCTCCTGCGGCATCCCCCATCGGAAACCCTCGCGATCACCGAAATTCCAGTTTTCCATGATGAAATAAAACAAAGATGTGTTTGCAGATGTGCGAACAGCATCGTCCAGATCGCCGCGCACGATTCTCTGATCCTTAATAACACCCTTGCTAACTAACAAGGCATAAAGCATGTCAGAAAACATAAACTCGTTAGCGCCACAGTCATTTACAAGGACCACATTGTAATTCCCGCTTTTACTCAGTTCCATCATTCGGTCAGACAAGGAATTGAGTCTGTGAAAAGCCCCTTTGAAATAAGAAAAGCCTGTTATTTTTTCCATACGGTTAAGTTGTTCTTTTGAAGTTTCTGCAACAAGGCGGAACTCGGCATTTCCACGAATATAATCGCCGGAGTAGGCACTCATCAGATTTTTTGCAACGGGCAGTACATCCCAAATTTCTTTGGGAACAGCACGCTGTTTGATTGGCAGGAGTTCGATTTTACAACCAAAGATATCCCTTAGTTCAGAGATGTCCTCCTCAATCGGCGTATTTTTCCGATCCGCCTTAGTTAGGAATAAAAATCTGAGCAACACCTTATTTGGGGCCTTCGAGTCATAGAAAGGTTTGTCCATATAAAGGTATTTGTAGCTGGAATTCAAATCCGCAACACGGTTTGTAATTGAATCCCATTCTCGCTGAATTCTGGAGGAGCGCGGTATCGTAAAATAGTAATATTCCATCTTTTCCATAATGCCTTAGCCTCCATATGTAGTACATATTCTTGACTGGAATGCAAGCGGATGAAAGAATCCCACCATCGTGATCTGCCCAGAAATAATGTCGTCGTTGTCAACCACGTCAACATTTTCTTGACCTGCGCCCCTAATAAGCTCCTGCACTTCCGCAATGGCCGCAAGGAGATCTTGTACCGTAACCCGTTCTGCCCACAACACCTCGAAGTATCGGTATTTCCCTGTGGAGTAGAAATATCTGTCATATTCGGGATGAAGAGGGTCGTGAGGACGCTCTTCATCCAATTTCTCCAGTGCTGAAGTCAAGTCCTCTAAATAATAATTCAGCGTTTCTTGCTTGGTTGGATAACTATAATCCACACGCTCATAAGATGCGGCTTTTGCATAATCAATTGCACACTCCGAAAAGTATCCCATAATTGCCCCACTCCCTTCCCAATAAGAAGAAACCTATAACCGTACTTCGGCTTCCCGAAAAGTTTTTCGCGTCGAGTACCGTGCCAGATCAATGTTGGAGGCCCATCCTTAAACTTAGGCAGGCATAACAGATAACAAAAAGAATAACGGTTTCCCTTCTATGACCTTAAACACATGGGGGAAACGGAACTGTCGGTCTTTTTGGCAGGCCGCTCGATACGACGGAAAGAGATCATTAACCAAATTCAAAGGATTCCCGCTGATTCACAGCGTCCAGCGCGAGCTGCGCACGGGACAGTTCGTCAGCGGCCTTTTCATAGTCCGTCTCCACAGCCGTCAGATCGTAGTTCGTGTAGGTGTAGTCGATAATGTTCGACTGCCGGCCGTACTGCTCTTCAACGCGCTCTTTGGGCAGCCTACTTTTCATTTCGAGCAGTTTGCTCTTCCGCTTGGTCAACTGCGGAATATAGACCAGCATCTCGTCAATCGTCATCCCGAAGCCGTCTACGACCTGCATCGTGTTGAAGCGGTTGATGGCGTGCTTAAGTCTGCGGATTGTTCCCTCCAGTTCCGCAAGACGCACCTGTGTTTTTGCGTAATCATAGGCGGGGCGCACAGATTCAATGTCCTCTCCCATCGCCGCACGGAAGTCCCGGCAGCGCTGTTCTTTATCCAGTAGGGCGGAATATTCATCATTCAGCTTTTTTAGCAGTTTATTGGCCTGTGCAGAAGTGTATTTCATATTCGTCATTCCTTTCTTTGTGCCACACTCCGGCACCATCCGTATGATCTCTGTTCTGCTGGTAGAATAGCACAGCACCCTGTACATTTGTCTGTACAGGGTGCTGTGTTGATCACTTTATTCTATTGATTAAATCACTCTCAAATTTTTGTATTTCTTGCCAATTTGCGTTCAAGCATCTATAAATTTCTTCTTTGTAGGTTTCGCCGTCTGGTTCGGATTCGATTGTATGACGCGGCCAATTCTGAATACGTTTCCAGCGCCAATCTTCCTTTTTGTCGGGACGATTCAGCGCCTGACTGACGCGGTCACAAGCCATGCGCTGCGCGTCTGTCAGATTGTCACTGCACAATGAGAGTGCGATTTTAAAGTAATTTTCGCGTTTAATGATTTCATAAAAAGCCATATCCGTTGTTTTCCAGCCGCTGATAGGTTTTGTATGCTGGGGAAACAGTTTTCGGATGGTCATGGTCGTAAATCTGGTATATGTATTATTGGACCACTGAGAACTGAAAATCAACTCGCCTTTTTCACTTTTTTCTTTACACCAATCTTCCACTGCTTCACAAATTGGATTGAGCGAGGTTTTGCAGTTTTCATAGATGGTATCAAGTATTTCTTTGTGCCTGTCATAAAAGTCCTGACACAACTTTTTGATGTTTTCATCCCCCACGATATGCCTCCTGACCGCTGCGGCATAATGATCCAACAGCATATTAACTTCCGGTAAAAGAGCACTACCACCTTTTGCGCTTTCGATTGCGTCCAAAATGTCTGCATAGCCGACTGGTTGCCAGTATTGCTGGTCATCTGCCGATAACGGAGCAATTCCATCCGGAGATAGAAATGCAAACGACATGGTGTAACCGGGGTATTCTTCTAATAGCGTGTCCCGATAACGGCGAAGCTGATCATTGTGTTCTCCAGAGAACACTTTATTTTCGACACACAGCAGGTATTTTTCTTTCTGGCATAAAACCAACAAGTCAATGTGCTGCCACTCACGCCTCACAATACAGTCTGTCACATTTTCGGGGACCACTTCTCTTTGCCCTAACTTTGAGACAAACTCTCGCAAAAACTTATCTCCCATTCCGTGATTGCCGTTGGGAGCAAGAAGCCATGCCAAGAAATTGCTGTGGCGAATCTCCGCATTTGTAATACCCAAGACCTCAAAAATGTTCAGCGTTTGCATCTTCTGAGACAGCTGTTGGAACGATGTATCAGCTTCCAATTTATGAAGGGTTTCTTCGGCAATGAGATTTCCCATATCAGCGTTCTCCCTTACTATATCGATTCTGCCCAATACTGTCTATAATCTCCTCCCGCAGCCATGCAGGTTCAATGATCTCCACATAGGACAGATATTGAAGGGCCCAGAACTTGATGCCACGTGGCGGTGCCGAGAAGCTGGCAGTAAAAGTATTTTCATCCCGCTCCCGGAGTTGTATGTCTGTTCCGAATCGGTCGATCACATCGTCTAAGATGATGAGGTCACAGTACATGACAATACGCTCCGGCGCGCCGACATAAGCGTAGACAGCATTTCGCGCCTCCTGACGGGCGACGGCTTCGCTGCGCGGCTCGTCCAAAATCTGAATATCCTTCATTCGGTCGATGCGGTAAAGCCTTGTGTGGGGATCGTGATCCGGCACACAGATGAGGTAATACCGTTCATTCATATAGACCATTTCATAAGGACTGAGCGTATAGATTTTTGTCTCGTGCTGCTTTTTGTCCAACCCGTAGTGAAGGTAGCTAAGTCTGACCTTTTTCTTTTGTTCAATGGATTCATCCAACTGTTCAATGTTCCAGAACACCTGCCGATTGTCAGTCTTACGGTCCTGTCGCGCAATGGTCAGGTAACGATAGCGCTTTCTTTGGTGGATACTAAGCTGCTTTTGCAGCTTTTGGACAAGCTGCTCAGTCTGCTTCGCGGGGATAAAGGGAAAGGAATATACTGCATCAGTCAGCAGAAGGACTTCCGACTGCTCCAACTCGCGGCTGCGAAGGTAATAGCCGACGCCGTTATCCTCATAAATGGAGATATCGTAACCGAGCTCGATCAAAAGCGCAACGGCCCCATATACGGTGCGGCGGTCGATTTTGATGCCATAGAGGGACTGCATCTTTGCAATGATCTCCCGCATGGGCAGAATATGTTCCGCAT
>CALERQ010000224.1 GCA_937907305.1 uncultured Clostridia bacterium
AAGCACTCCTTTTTGATTGGTTTTATGCAGAGTAACACTTATACAGCATCTACATTATAATATTGGAGGCCTGTCAATTCAATTCCTTTTGATCGATTTTGATATTCTGCCTAATTCCAGCCCTCTATTTTGTGAAAATTGGAATATACCACCTTGTAAATACTTCACAACAAAATAAAAAACCGCCCGTGATTTTTGTCAGAATGCCGTTCGGCGCGGTCCGTTTTCTTTTGGCAAGACGAACGAAAACACTCTTATGCTCTTGTTGATATATCCTAATGCCTGTTAAATTATTAACCCACTTTATTTCTGGAATTTTCATTTTTCTATGAAAAATCACCAAAAAATTTATTGCTTTCTTGGCGGCAAAAAAGCTCTTCCGGCATTTACTTTTATTCTGCTTTCCTTTATAATGTAGATAAATAACAAATAGAGTAGGGGTACTGCGGCCTTTTTACAATTTGGCTCCGCGGCCTGCTTTATTTGTCATGGGTGCCGCCCCGCTCCCCTACCGCTGCGGACGGTACTTACCTACATCATTTTGGGAGGTCTTTACTTATGTCTAAAAAACCTTTGGAGGGTATCCGCGTACTGGACTTTACCAATGCGCTGGCAGGCCCCTACTGCTCCATGATGCTCGGCAACATGGGTGCCGAAGTCATCAAGGTGGAGAAACCCGGTACCGGCGATGACAGCCGTGGCTACGGTCCGTTTGTCAACGGCCAGAGCGGTTACTTTGTCAGTGTAAACCACGGCAAAAAGAGCGTCGTCTGCAACACCAAGGATCCCGAGGGCGTTGAGATGTTCAAGGATCTGGTGAAGCATGTCGATATCGTGGTGGAAAACCTGAAGGCCGGCGCCATGAACCGCATGGGTCTGGGCTATGAGGAGCTCAAGAAGGTCAACCCCAAGCTCATCTATGTGGCTATCTCCGGCTTTGGCCAGACCGGCCCCTATGCCCCCCGTCCCGCCTATGATATGGTGGTGCAGGCCATGGGCGGCGTAATGAGCATTACCGGCGAGCCCGGCGGCAAGCCCGTCCGCGTCGGCGCTTCCATCGGCGATATCATTGCCGGTATCTTTGGTGCTTTCGGTGCCGTTACCGCCCTGTATAAGCGCGCTATCACCGGCGAGGGCGATATGGTCGATGTCGGTATGCTGGACTGCCAGCTCGCCATTCTCGAAAACGCCATCATCAAGTATTCCGCTACCGGCGTCGTTGCCGGTCCTCTGGGCGCCGTGCACCCCACCGTTACTCCTTTCCAGGCCTTCGAGACCAAGGATAACTATGTCATCGCCGCCTGCGGCAATAACCGCCTGTACGCAGCCTTCTGCAACGCGCTGGGCTGCCCGGAGATGATCGACGATCCCCGCTTTGATACCAATATGCACCGCAACCAGAACCTCAAGCTCATCGGTGACCTGCTGACCGAAAAGACCCGCACCAAGACCACCGCCGAGTGGCTGGATATTCTGGAAAAGGCCGGCGTTCCCTGCACCGGCATCAATACCGTTGATAAGCTGTTCAGCGATCCCCAGGTGGCTGCCCGCAACATGCTCATCGAGGTAGACCAGCCCGGCATGGGCAAGGTCAAGATCGCCGGCAACCCGGTAAAGATGGCATCCGTCGAGGCCGATGCCGACCATCATCCCGCTCCCGCTCTGGGCGATTCCACCCGCGATATTCTGGTGAATATGCTGGGCTGGGAAGAGGCCAAGGCCGACGAGTATGTCGAGAAATTCCACTAAGCTTTTTGTGCAAGTCCCGCCCGCCGGAGACGCTCCTCCGGCAGGCGGTAACCCATATACTCTCTGAAAGAAGGATAAAACTATGACCAAACTTGAAGACCTGATTGAACGCAAAGGTTCAATCGCTCTCGGTGGCGGCCAGGCGCGTATCGAAAAGCAGCACGAGCAGGGAAAAATGACCGCTCGTGAGCGCCTCGAGACCCTGTTCGATCCCAACACCTTTGTTGAGATCGATGCCTTCGTTGTCCACCGCTGCTACTACTTTGGCCAGGAAAAACAGCACTTCCCCGGTGATGGTGTTGTTGGCGGCTACGGCAAGGTAGACGGCCGCATCGTCTACGCTTACGCCCAGGATTTCACCGTTGTCGGCGGCTCCATGGGCGAGGTACAGGCCAATAAGATCTGCAAGATCCTTGAGAACGCCCGCAAGGTCGGCGCTCCCGTAGTCGGCATGAACGATTCCGGCGGCGCCCGTATCCAGGAAGGTCTGGACGGTCTGGAAGGCTACGGCAAGATCTTCTTCCGCAATACCGCTGCTTCCGGTGTTGTTCCGCAGATCACCGCCATCATGGGCCCCTGTGCCGGCGGCGCCGTTTATTCCCCCGCCCTCACCGATTTCATCTTCCAGGTGAATAAGACCGGTAAGATGTTCATCACCGGCCCCGATGTTATCAAATCCGTTACCGGCGAGCAGATCGATGCCGAAAAGCTGGGCGGCGCTATGACTCACAACCGTGTCAGCGGCGTTGCGCACTTTATGGCTTCCGATGATACCGACTGCATCAATCAGATCCGTCGTCTGCTGAGCTACCTGCCCTCCAACTATCGCGATGCCGCTCCCACCATCTTCAATGGTGACGATCCCAACCGCATTGCCGATCAGCTGGATACCATCATTCCCGATAACCCCAACAAGGCGTATGATATGTACGATGTCATCAAGGCTATCACCGATGGCGGCGAGTACATGGACTACATGGGCATGTATGCTCCCAATATGATCACCTGCTTTGCCCGCTTCAACGGCCGCTCCGTTGGTATTATCGCCAACCAGCCCAAGGCCATGGCCGGCTGCATGGATATCAACTGCTCCGATAAGGCTGCCCGCTTTATCCGCACCTGCGATGCCTTCGGCATCCCGCTGCTCACCCTGGTCGATGTTCCCGGCTTCCTGCCCGGTTCCACCCAGGAGCACGGCGGTATTATCCGTCACGGTGCCAAGGTCATCTATGCCTACTGCGAAGCGACCGTTCCGAAGGTCACCATGATCCTGCGTAAGGCCTACGGCGGCGCTTACCTGGCCATGTGCTGCAAGGACCTGGGCTCCGATATCGTATACGCCTGGCCCACCGCTGAGATCGCCGTTATGGGCGCCGAGGGTGCCGCCAACATCATCTTCCGTAAGGCCACTCCCGAGGAGCGCGCTGAGCTGATCGATGAGTACAAGCGCGAGTTCAATAACCCCTACAAGGCTGCCGAGCGCGGCATGGTGGATGATGTCATTATCCCCTCCACCTCCCGTCAGATGATCATCGCTGCCATGGAGATGCTCGATGGCAAGGTCGTGGAAGCTCCCAGAAAGAAACACGGCAATGTTCCGCTCTAATAAAAAGGAGCGTGAATAATATGATGTATCTGTATATTGCCATTGCTCTGCTGGTCGGGCTGCTGCTGGGAAAAGCGCTCTTTGGCAAAAAGGCCGCTCCCGCGCCTGCCCCGGCCCCTGTGGCCACAGTTCCTGCCGCCCCGCAGGAGGATGAGGATGAGATCGCAGCAGTCATCGCCGCCATTGCCGCTATGATGGGCTGCGCGCCGGAGCAGGTACGCATCCTTTCCCTGCGTGAGGATTCTCCCTGGAGACCCACCTTACTAATTTCTGATGGAGGACAAATCGATGAAAAGATTCCTGATAAAAATAAATGGAAAAACATATGATGCCGAGGTAGAGGTCGTCGGCACCTCCGCCTCCGCTCCTGTTGCGGCGCCCGCAGCTGCCCCCCGTGCAGCTGCTCCCGCTGCCGCTCCGGCTCCTGCCGCTGCTCCCGCAGCCGGCGGCCCCGCCAATGTCACCTCTCCCCTGCCCGGCACCGTTCTGCGTCTGTGCAAGAACACCGGTGATACCGTTGCGGCCGGCGAGGTCGTCATGATTGTCGAGTCCATGAAAATGGAGAACGAAGTAGTCGCTCCCGAGGGCGGTCGTATCGCCTCCATTGCCGTTGCAGCCGGCTCCGCCATCAATACCGGCGACCTGCTGTTTACTCTTGGCTAAAAGCTCTCACAGCATAATGCCTAATGCGGCACTATTGTTTTGTGTATTTATCACAACGCAATAGTGCCGCATTTTTGCAACATTTTTGATATATTTTCCATATCATTATTGTTTTGTATATATTGCATCATATATTGCTATGTTTGTTGTGCAATATATATATGTCAAAATTCATCAAAAAGGAATCAAATTTTCTACAATGTAAAATTTCCACAACACCTATTGCATTTTATATTATTTAATAGTAGAATAGCTATTAGAAAGAACATGGGTAAGTAGTAAACAGCTGCTCCCTGTTTCCATTATCTCCGCCGCGGCGGAACCACAAAGGGGGCGACACGCATGGATACCAATTACGGCATCTCGATGAACTCTATTCTCCGCATGGATATCCTGCATGATGCCCGCCTGCTGGCCGGTGCTTCCGGCACCGATCAGATCGTTACCTCGGTCAGCGTCATGGTCGATCCCAACATCGTCAGCGCCGTGACCGGCGGTGAACTACTGGTTTCCACCGCCTACGCTATTCGGGAGAATATCCCCCAGCTTGTGCAGCTGATCCCTCAGCTGAAGGAACACGGCGTGGTGGGCCTTGGTCTGAAATTCAATAGCTACATCAATGAGATGCCGCAGAACATCCTCAATCTCTGCAATGAGCTGAGCTTCCCGCTGTTTGAAATTCCCAACAGCATCTCTTTCTCCCAGATCATCACCCCCATCATGACCACCATCGTCAATAATCAGGCACAGACCCTGGGGGATATCTACGAGCTGCAAAAGGCGCTGACCGCCACCATGCTGGGCGGCGGCAACCTGCAGTCCATCGTACAGACGCTCTTTGACCGCTTTGGCAACAGCGTCGCCATCTACAATGACTTCTTCTCCTCTTTCGTACTGGCCTGCAGCGAGCAGCGCCGCGAAAGTATATCTCGCCGAATGGAAAATCTCGTCCGTTCCGGCTCCTCCGGCAAAGAGACCGTCTCCCTGATGAGCAGCCGTGAGGTCGATAGTATTGACGGCCTTATCTGCAATAAGATCATCATTCCCATTTACAGCGATAAGAAAAAATACGGCAGCATCTACATTTGGGAGGACAACCGTGAGATCACCGGCGTAGACTTGGCTGTCCTGGAGGCCTCCACCTCCCTCATCGCGCTGGATATGATCAAGAAGATCTCGATGTACGAGATGGAGAACAACCACAAAGCCACCTTCCTTGATGACCTCTTGGTCCACGATGAGGAGCGGCAGCGCAAATCGCTGGCCAATGCCGAGTACTTCGATTTCGATGTGGATGCCGAACACCGTGTGGCGGTCATCCGGGTCCTTTCCGGCAGCTCCACCATCGGCAATAGCTCCCTTTACAAAACCAACAACAGCATTGTCAATATCCTGCGGCGTATCAGCCGTGATAGCAGCATCAAGGTTCTGTTTGTCAATAAGTGTGACAGCATTGTACTGGTCTTTGAATCCCCCATGCGGGAGGATGATGAATACCTCCAGGAGCTGCATCTCTTTGTGGATAACACCTTGGCCGCGCTGGAAGCGGAGGGGATCCTTGCCATGGCGTCCATTGGTGTTGGCCGCAGCTACGCTGATGCCACCAGCCTGTGGAAGAGCTTTAATGAAGCCCGCCGTGCGGCTGCCTGCTGGAACATCGATGATTCCCGTGTCCACTACTTTGAAAAGCTCGGCGTTTATCGCTTCCTTTCTTACGAAAATCTCCGCCCGGAGCTCATCATCTTCTACAATGAAACGCTCAAGGTGCTGGTGGATTACGATCACGACCGCGATTCCGAGCTGGTACATACCCTCTCGCTTTACTTCAAGTGCGGCGGCAACCTCAAGCGTCTGGCGGAGGAAATGGGCGTCCACTACAATACTGTGGCCTACCGCATCCAGCGCATCAAGGAACTGGCCCATGTCAGCTTTGATAACGCCGACCAGATGCTGAATCTGCAAATTGCCCTCAAGATCTATGAAGTCAACTTCCACCGCTGAGGCCATCTCGGCCCAGCTGCTGGCCCTGCTGCCGCAGCACCCCGCGGAGGCTACCGTTCATTCGGTGTTTCACACCTCGGCCAATCTGCTGTATCAGGGGCAGCTGGTCACCCTGCTGGATGACACCCGCCCGCTTTATCCCTGCGCCGTTCGGCTTGGCGGTTCCATTCCGCCCCTGGCTGCCGGGGAGCCCGCCCTCCTCTCGCAGGAGCGCATCACCTTTCCCCACAGCGGTCACACCATCGAGCTTCACCGGGCGGCCGTCACTTCCCTTTCGCTTTTCTCTCCGCTGATCCCGCTGCAGCAGCCTCACCCGGCGGCTCCGCAGACCCTGCGGGAGATCATCCTTACCAGCGGCAAGCCGGAAGGCTTCGCTCCTCTGCTGTACCTTTTGGAGGATGAACCCCCTTCCCTGCCCGATAACCTGTATGTCCGCTATGCGGCAGAGCGTATCCCCGCACTATTTGCCGCCCTGCGGCAGAAGGACGCGAAAGCCGCCGCTGAGGCCGCTTATTCCATCGCCGGCTGCGGCATCGGGCTTACCCCCTCCGCTGATGACTTCCTTTGCGGAGTCATGGCGTCGGTACTGGCTTCGGCCATTGCCCGCGGGGAACAAAACGAATGGCTGCCCCTTACCGCCGCTATAGCCGAACGGGCCGCTCCCCGCACCAATCTCATCAGCGCCGCGTTTCTGCGGCAGGCTGCCGCCGGGCAGCTCTCCTCGGATGTACTCACCCTCATCCGAACCTTTTATTCCAGTGTCCTATCGCTGCGGCTACCGTCTGCTGCGATGAATGTTATCGCCTTTGGCGAAACATCCGGTACAGATATCCTGACCGGTATATATTTCGGACAAAAAAATTATCCAAATTAGGAGGAAACGGCATTGGTTAGTCTGCAAATCAAACCCAACACCTACTACGACTCCATTACCCTGATGATCATCTCCAAAGAGCTGAAGAAGGTCCCGGGCGTAAAGGAAGCTCTGGTCGGCATGGGCACCGATCTGAACCTTGACATTGCCAAGGTAACCGGTCTTTCCAGCCCCGAGCTGGAAGCCATCACCCCCAACGATTTCTTCGTAGCGCTGGATTGCGAAAACGAAGAGGTCGAGGCTGCTGCTCTCAAAGCTCTGGAAGAGCAGCTGAACAAGAAGGAGGAGAGCCGCAGCGCTGCGTACTATCCCCCCACCCTCACTTCCGCCCTCAAGGTTGATCCCAAGATCAATCTGGCACTCATCTCTGTTCCCGGCCGTCATGCTTATGATGTTGCCAAGGACGCTCTCGACAAGAACATCAATGTTATGCTGTTCAGCGATAACGTTTCGATGGAAGAAGAGAAGAAGCTCAAAGAGTATGCCGTCTCCAAGGAACTGCTCATGATGGGTCCCGACTGCGGTACTGCTGTTGTTAACGGTCTGCCCCTGGCTTTCGCCAATGTCATCCATAAGGGCCCGATCGGTATCTGCGGCGCTTCCGGTACCGGTACTCAGGAGCTCACCATCCTCATCGATCAGCTCGGTTCCGGTATCACCCAGGCTCTGGGCACCGGCGGCCGTGACCTGAAGGCGGAGATCGGCGGCCTGATGTTCAAGCAGTGCCTCAACGCTCTCATTGCTGACCCCGATACCAAGGTCATCATCATGCTCTCCAAGCCGCCCGCGGATCATGTTGCCAAGGAGATCCTGGCCATCGCTAAGGAGTGCAACGACCACATCAAGCCTGTAGTCGTAGACTTCATCGGCGGCGATCCCAACCTCCCCAAGGAGTACGGCCTGACCGCTGCTTACAACCTGGAAGACGCCGCCCGCAAGGCTGTTGCTCTCTCCAAGGGCGAGCCCGTTCCCGCTGATATGCTGGATATCGATATGCCCAAGGCTGAGCTGGAAGCTCTCATCGAGCGTGAGACCTCCAAGATGGCTCCCACCCAGAAGTACTATCGTGGTTTCTTCTCCGGCGGCACCCTGGCGGATGAGTCCATGAAGCTCTCCATCGGTAAGCTGGGCCACATCTATTCCAATATCCCCCTCAAGCCCGAGGATAAGATCGAGAATCCCCTGACCGCTGAGTACAAGGAGAACACCTGC
>CALERQ010000225.1 GCA_937907305.1 uncultured Clostridia bacterium
TAAAATGCGCCGCAGGCACCTTGAGAGCGTATCTGCGGCGCCGTACGGACGATGCCTTGGCATCGTTCGTATCCAGCCGCAGCTTAAGCGTTAGGGGGTCTTGGGGCACAGCCCCAAGCGTGTTTTGGTTCCTTTTGTACGAACAAAAGGAACGCCCCGGCGGCGAGCCGTACAGGCCGTCACCCTGCGGGGACTCCGCGACGCCGAAGGCGACTACAAACTATCCCTCGCCGAGGAGGCGTACAGGTTGTGTCCTTGTAAAAGGCTTTGCGCCGCCGACAGGCGATATGAAACTAAGCTATGGTTTGTGCCGTCAATCCATCAGTCAGCCTTGCGGCTGCCAGCTCTCTTTGCACAAGGGAGCCTATGAGAACCCGGTGAGCAGTGCTCAAAAGCCTTGCAAAAGACTCTGCGACGCCGCCAGGCGACTACAATCTTGACCTAAATAAAAATCTTTTCCCAGCTTTTTTCATAGAAAAGCAAGCTCCCGTGGCAAGCGGCGCAATTATCGCCTCACAAAAGTCCTCTCGCGCAGCCCAAAACATTCCTGTAAAATCCATTATTTATAGAAAATATTGCCGCTGTACCCCCAAAAATCCACCAAAAATAAAAAAATTTTCAAAAAACGGACATTCCATGCAGGAACATCCGTTCTTTTTTGCGTATTATATTAGTAGAGGGCTTTGCAAAGTGCGACGAATCGTCCTCCCGGGCCCTCCCTTTCTCGAGAAGGTGACAATTGAATCATTTGGTGCAAACCGGCGTTTTGGGCGGCGGCTTTCTTTCCTGCACCCTAAATGGCCCGTACCTCCACCTGCGGCAGCAGGGCGCCTATGTCGCTCATCACGGGGGGCTGCGTCCTGGCCCGTACCACCTTTGCGGTAGCGGCCGCTACCGCAAATCGCAGTGTCTCTTCGGGTGAGAGCCCGTGCAGCCGGGCATAGATGAGCGCGGCTGTCATGGTGTCCCCGGCCCCTGTGGTGTTAAGCGCGGTCACAGTAGGGGCCGCGGCAAAAAGTACCGCTTCCCGGGTGGCCAGCAGCGCCCCCTGCGCCCCCAGGGAAACCACCACCTGTCCTACCCCGCGGTGCAGCAGCTGCCAGGCCGCTTCCGCCAGGGCTTCGGTGGTTGCCAGGCGGTAGCCGTACAGGGGCTCCAGCTCCTCCCGGTTGGGTTTTATGCAGTCCGGCTTTGCCGCTATCCCCAAAATCAGCGGCTCCCCGGCTGTATCCAGGTAAACGGCGGCCCCCTTTTTCCGGCACTCAGCGGTGAGGTCCCGGTACCAGCCGGCCGGCAGCTCCTGCGGCAGACTGCCGCACAGCACCACCACATCCCCCGGCAAAAGACGCTCCAGCAGCTCCTCCCGCAGACGCCCGGCAGGGGCGGCCTCCCCCAACAGACCGGGAGCGTTCAGCTCGGTGGTCAGTCCATCCCCCCGGGAGGTGATTTTGACATTGACCCGGGTGGGGTGAGGGGCGGCATAGACGGTACAGGGCAGCTCCTCCTGCCGCAGCAGACCGGCCAGCTCCTGGCCGGTCGTCCCGCCCGCGATGGTCAGGGCGGTGCAGTCCTCGGCAAAGACGCGCAGGGCCCTTGCCACATTGATGCCCTTGCCGCCGGGGTACCGGCCGCGGGAAAGGATGCGGTGGGTGCCGCCGGGCAGCAGCCGCTCCACCTCCAGCGTTTCATCTATGGCGGGATTGAGGGTGACGGTGTAGATCATAAAATCACCTCCGGGACAAATTTCTGTCCTCAGTATAGCGCATAGGCAGGGGATTTGTCCACCAAAAGAAAGCCCTCCCCGGGGAAGGAGAGGAGGGGTACGCTGCGGCCAAACGGCAGTCCACCTGAAAAATGCAAACGACTTGCAACGGTGGCTGGGGGCTTTTGCGACAAATGTGGTTGCGTTATTGAAAATTGGGGTAAATTACTCCCCTTAGTGTAGCGCATAAGTGGGGGATTTGTCCACCAAAAGAAAGCCCTCCCCGGGGAAGGGGAGGAGGGGGTGCGCTGCGGCCAAATGACAGGCCGCCTGAAAACGCTAATGATTCGCAACGGTGGCTGGGGGCTTTTGCGACAAATGTGGTTGCGTTATTGAAAATTGGG
>CALERQ010000226.1 GCA_937907305.1 uncultured Clostridia bacterium
CGTATTTTGGTTCCTTTTGTACGAACAAAAGGAACGCCCCGCCGGCGAGGCGTACTGGCTGTCACCCTCCGGTGACTCCGCCCCGCCGAAGGCGACTACAAACTATCCCCCGCCGGGCAGGCGTGCAGTTTATGCCTTTGCAAAAGGCTCCGCGCCGCCGTTAGGCGACCACAAACCCGGCCCCCGCGGCTGCGGTGCTCTCCAAACCTTGCGCAAGGCCCCGCCTCCTGCGGCCGCAATCCTGACCTGAATAAAGGTCTTCCTCCGCCTTTTCTCCTCAGAAAAGCCCTCACAGCTCCACCTTCACCGCCTGCCCCAGGCAGAACGAATACAGCACCGCCTCGGTCACCGGCAGGCCCAGCTGCCGCCGCACCATGGCCGCGTACAGCTTCAGCTGCAGGGCATACCGCCCGGTCAGCTCCTGCGGAGCCGCCACCCGGTCGGTCTTATAGTCCAGCAGTACGGCATGGTCCCCTTCTACCAGCACGGCGTCCACCGCCCCCATGATGAGCGTCGTCCCCGGCACCCGCAGCGCCGGGTCTATGGCCGCCAGCTCCTCCGGGGTAAATTCCTGCAAAAACCGCATTTCCCGCTCCACCCGGTCGGCTCTTCTCATCCGCTCGCCCAGGGGGGAGTTCATCAGCTTTTCCAGCACCCCGGTGTCGATCAGCGCCCCGTCCTCCCGGTACAGGTAGCCCTCGGCCACCAGCCGCTCTATTTCAGCCGCCGGGTCCTTTTTCAGCGCCGCCAGGTCGGCAAATTGCATCGCCCGGTGGGCGGCGTTGCCCCGTTCGGCCGCGGTCGCCTCCTGCCGGGTCAGGCACTTGGGCCTGCGCTTCAGCAGATAGTGCTCCCTCGCGGCCCGTTCGGCCAGCTCGCTCACCGCCACTCTGCGCGGGGTCACGGTATCAGCCGGGTAGGGATAACTGTACCCCAGCTTTCGCTCCAGCCGCTGCAGGGTCTCCCCCTCCACGGGGATAACCTCCCGCGTCTGTTCCGGTTCCTCGCTCTCCGGCGGCGGCAGCTCCTCCGGCCGGATGATCCTCAGCTCCAGGCCCTCCTCCTGCATCACGGTGCCCCGCAGCCAGTCCCAGCTGCTCCCCGCGGCGGCGGCCCGGTATTCCCCGCTTTCCGCGGCTATCATCCCCAGCTCCTCCAGCCCTTCGGTGATCCTGGTCCCGGTGGCCATCAGGTACAGCTTTTCCCGGGCTCTCGTCAGCCCCACATACAGGATGCGCATTTCCTCCTGCAGCCGGGTCTTGCGGTTCTGCAGCTGCATGGCCGCCAGCGGCAGGGTCCTGTGCTGCAGCATGGTGTAGTTATCCCGCAGCTTGCAGGCAAAGCCCAGCTCCCGGTCCATGGCGATGTCGCTGCCGTCCTCGGCCCTGCGGAACCGTTCATTGCACCCGGCCAGGAACACCACCGGGTATTCCAGCCCCTTGCTGCGGTGGATGGTCGTCACGGTCACAGCATCGCCGCCGGCCGCCGCCGCGCTGGGCAGCACACAGCCCCGCTGGGCCAGCCGCCGCAGGTATTCCGCAAAGTCGCTCTCGCCCCGGCCGTCCTTTTCATGCTCGGCGGCGTGGGCCTGCAGCAGCCGCAGGTTGGCCACCGCGGTCTCGCCCTCCGGCAGCACCCGGCACTTTTCCCGGTAGCCGGTCACCTCGCATATCTCCCGGATCAGCTCAGCGGCGGGCAGCTCCTGCATCTTGGCCCGCAGCAGGTCGTAGTCCCGCAGGAAAGCCGCGAATTTGCCGCTCTCCGCCGTTTTGCCCAGCAGGTTCTGGTACAGTCGCTCCCGCCGGCCGGCCGCTCTCAGGGCCGCCAGGTCGTCCCCGGTAAAGCCGTACATTGGGCTCACCAATACCTCAGCCAGTTCCAGATCCAGCATGGGGTTGGCCAGCACGGCCAGGTAGCTCACCACCGTTTTTACCTCTCTTACCTCCAGCAGATTTTCGTTTTTGGCGCTCCGGGCGCCAATGCCCCTTTCCCGCAGGGCGTCTATGTAGTACTGCTCCCGGTTTTTGGCGCTCCGCATCAGGATGCAGATATCCCCCGGCCGGATGGGCCGGCGGCCCCCGTTTTCCTCCACGGTAAAGCCCGCCTTCAGCAGTATCCCGATCTCCTCCGCCGCCTGCTCGGCCTCCATTTTGCGGCAGTCGGCCACGGGGGTCCCCACAGGCGGGTTAATGACCAGTGC
>CALERQ010000227.1 GCA_937907305.1 uncultured Clostridia bacterium
TTGAAAATGAGCTTTTTGACCGGCATCGTCCCCATTTTATTTTCTTTTGGCATGGAATTGGCGGACATGATGACCTCCGTAAAAGTATTTTTGCACAAATAGCAGACACAACCTATAGTATACTATTACTAAATGAGAAAGTCAACGAAAGGGGAGAAGGAGGGAAATCTGTACCGGATGGAAGAAAAATGTCCCCTGCCGTTCCCGAAAAAGGAGCGGCAGGGGGAATTTTTAGAGAGTGACGAGGTTCCGGAGGACCTCGACCATCTTTTCCAGCGAGCGGACAGGGATGAATTCGTGGATGGAGTGGAAATTGAGACCGCCGGTGGAAAGGTTGGGGCAGGGGAGGCCCTCATAGGAAAGGCGGGCGCCATCGGTGCCGCCGCGGATGGCGACGATCTTGGGGGTGACGCCGGCCTTTTGCATGGCGGCTTCGGCATTGCGGATGAGATACATGTGATCGAGGAGCTTCTCCTTCATATTGTAGTAGCTATCGGTTATATGCAGGGTAAAGGTGCCGGCACCGTATTTCTGATTCATAAAATCGGCAGTGTGCTGCATGAGCACCTTGCGGGCCTCAAACTTCTGGCGGTCATGGTCGCGGATAATGTAGTGCGCTTCGGCGGAGGATTCATCGCCGCTCATTTCGCAGAGGTGGAAGAAGCCTTCGTAGCCCTCGGTGTGGGCGGGAGTTTCGGCGGCGGGCAGCAGGCCAATAAATTCCGCCAGCATCAGGGAGGCATTCTTCATCTTATTTTTGGCGCTGCCGGGGTGGATATTGAGCCCCCGCACCTTGATCGTCGCCGCCGCGGCATTGAAGTTTTCGTACTCGATCTCGCCCAGCTCACCGCCATCCACGGTGTAGGCTTCCCTGGCGGGGAAGCGCTCCATGCGGAAGCGATCGGTGCCGCGGCCGATCTCCTCATCGGGAGTAAAGCAGACGGCAATGGGACGGTGTTTTATCTCAGGGTGGGACAGCAGGTACTCGCACAGGGTAACGATCTCCGCCACACCGGCTTTATCATCGGCGCCCAGCAGGGTGGTGCCGTCGGTGACGATGAGCTCCTGACCGATGTATTCCTCCAGGAAGGGATAATCGACGGGAGAGAGGGAGGAAGCGCCCAGTTCCAATACGCCGCCGTGATAGGTGACGATACGGGGCTTGATGGAATCGCCGCTGACGGCGGGACTGGTATCCATGTGGGCGATAAGGCCAAGGGCTTCGCCCTCGCCGGGGAGATAGCCGTAAACATAGCCATCGGCATCCTGCTCCACATCGGTAAGACCCAAAGCTTTCAGTTCTTCAGCAAGGACGGCCCCCAGTACCAGCTGATTGGGGGTGGAGGGACAAGTTTCGCTCTTTTCATCGCTGTTCGTGCCGTAGCTGACATATTTTAAGAAGCGTTCGGTAACATTCATGGGATGAGCCTCCTTATTTACTTCAGGAATCCGTTGACGATTTCCCGCTCGGCTTCCTCTTCGGTCAGGCCGAGGGTCATCAGCTTGATGATCTGCTCACCGGCAATCTTGCCGATGGCGGCTTCGTGGATCAGGGCGGCATCGACATGGTTGGCGGTAAGGGCCGGGGTGGCGATGACGCAGGCCTGATCCATGATAATGGCGTCACATTCGCTGTGGCCGGCGCAGGCATTGTTGCCATTGATGCTGCTGCGGAATTCCTGCCTGCTGTGATCCCGCGCCACGCTGCGGCTTACCACATCGGCGCTGCAGTTTTCGCCGTTCAGGTCAATGGCAAAATCGGTGATGGCATGCTGGTCGCCGGTGGTCATGATTTTTTCGTGCACCGTGAGGGCGGAGCCGGCCGCCAGCGTTCCGCCGGTCTTGCGCAGGGTGTCATCTACGCCGGCGATCTGGGTGGTCTCCATATCCATGGAAGCTCCCTCCTCCAGGTAGACGATGGTGGTGGGATTCATCACCCGTTTGCCGCGGCCCTCGCCTTCGCCATAGTGCTTTTCCACATAGCGCAGGTGGGCGCCTTTTCCCACATGGAAGGTATGGATGCCGTCGTGGGAGGTTTCCTCGGCCCCGGCGCAGTGGATGCCGCAGCCCGCGATGATGACAACATCGGCATTTTCGCCAATATAGAAGTCATTGTAGACCAGGTCCTTAAGGCCGGTTTGGCTGACGACCACGGGGATGTGAACGCTTTCATTCTTGGTGCCGGGGGCAATGATGATATCAATGCCGGGTTTATCGGTTTTGGCGACGATATTGATGTGGGCGGTGGTATTGCGCCCGGCGGGGGCGCCGTTGGCGCGGATATTGTAGGCCCCGATGGGCAGGCTATCGAGGTCGGCGACCTCTTTTAACAGTCTTTTCTGGATCTCGTCGATCATTTAGCGCACCTCCTTGATGGGATCGGAAAGCATACTGCATACCGGCGGGGCGGTATCAATATTGCGCAGCAGGCGGGGGAGGACTTCCTCCCGGGGGCCGCATTCCGCCAGGCGGCCATCCTTCAGCAGGACGATGGTATCGGCGATATTGAGGATGCGCTCCTGGTGACTGATGATCAGAATGCTGCCGCGGGTCTGCTCGTACATTTTTTCAAAGACGCGGATGAGGTTCTGGAAGCTCCAGAGATCGATGCCGGCTTCGGGTTCATCAAAGACCGAAAGGGCGGTGCCGCGGGCCAGCACCATGGCAATTTCGATGCGCTTGAGTTCACCGCCGGAGAGGCTGGCATCCAGCTCACGGTCAATGTAATCCCGGGCGCAGAGGCCGACCTCGCTGAGGTAGGCACAGACTTCGGCGATATTGGCGTCTTTACCGGCAGCCAGGTTCATCAGGTCGCCGACCCGCAGGCCCTTAAAGCGCACGGGCTGCTGAAAGGCGTAGCTGATGCCCCGGCGGGCGCGTTCGGTGATGGAAAGGGCGGTGATGTCCTCGCCATCCAGCAGGATGCGGCCGGAAGTGGGGGTATAGATACCGGCAATGATTTTGGCCAGGGTGGATTTACCGCCGCCATTGGGACCGGTGATGGCCACAAAGCGGTCCTGGACTGTCAGGCTGATATCGTGCAGTATTTCACGGTTTTCTTCGGCTTCGTAGCTGATGTGTTGCAATTCCAGCATAGAATACTCCTTACATAATAAGAGAATGGACAGGCCACAAATAAGACCTTACGGGTATAGTTTACACATTTTTGGGACAAAGTGCAAGGCTGTGGGGGCAAATCTCCATAAAAAAGGTGCAAAACCGTAATGCAGCGGGGAAAGGATGAGTTAGCATCGGCAAACTGCACAAGTTTTTTGTTAGCCAAGGCTAACTTGATGGCAGGACTGACGAAAATGCGGAAGGGGAAATTTTTTTGAGAAAAATCCATTGACAAGAGGGGGCGGTTTTTGTATTATAATGCATGGTTAGCGAAAGCTAACTGCAATGTGACATCAGCCAGAAGAACTATGCCGGCTGAGGAACGGAGGACAAACAAATGATGCCTTTAAGCCTGGCGCAGGTAGGGGAAGAAAACATCATCAAGCGCATTGGCGGCAGCCCGGAGGTAAAACGCCATCTGGAGAATCTGGGCTTTGTGGTGGGCGGTGAAGTGACCGTGGTAAACACCTTGGGCGGCAATGTGATAGTGAATGTAAAGGAAGCCCGCGTGGCCATCAGTAAAGAGATGGCGCTGAAAATTATGGTATAACGGCAGAGATGCCTTTTTACACTACATAAGCACAAGCGAAATGTGACAAGAAGGAGGAACCAGACGATGAAAAATCTGAAAGAGGCCAAGATCGGCGAGACTGTCCGTGTGGTAAAGATCCACGGCGAAGGCGCCATCAAGCGCCGCATCATGGATATGGGCCTGACCAAAGGCGTTGAGGTTTATATCCGCAAGGTAGCGCCGCTGGGCGATCCCATCGAGGTAACGGTGCGCGGGTACGAGCTTTCTCTGCGCAAGGCCGATGCCGAACAGATAGAGGTAGAATAAGCCGGACCCCGCGGGAGATCGTATCCCGCATTTTTAACGACAGATGGTTAGCAAGCGCTAATCAAGATCATCAGAAAGAGAGGCCATAACGCATGGAGATTAGAATTGCCCTTGCCGGTAACCCTAACAGCGGTAAAACCACCCTGTTCAATGCTCTTACCGGCTCCAACCAGTTTGTAGGCAACTGGCCGGGTGTTACCGTAGAAAAAAAGGAAGGTAAGCTGAAGAAGCACGAAGGCGTTACCATCACCGACCTGCCCGGCATTTATTCCCTTTCTCCCTACACCCTGGAAGAAGTAGTAGCCCGTAACTATCTGCTGGGCGAGCGCCCCGATGCCATCCTGAACATCATTGATGGTACCAACCTGGAGCGTAACCTGTACCTGACCACCCAGCTGACTGAACTGGGCATCCCGGTCGTCGTCGCCATCAACATGATGGACCTGGTAAAGAAGAACGG
>CALERQ010000228.1 GCA_937907305.1 uncultured Clostridia bacterium
CCAGCCGCAGCTTAAGCGTTAGGGGGTCTTGGGGCACAGCCCCAAGCGTGTTTTGCCTACTTTTGCACGAACAAAAGTAGGCCCCCGCCGTGCAGGCTCCCAAACCGCCCCGTTTCACCCCGCCAGCGCCATCAGCAGCTCCATCGCCCGGCGGTACCCGGTAAAGCCCAGTCCCACCACGCTGCCCTTGGCCGCCATCGCCACATAGCTGCGGTGCCGGAATTCCTCCCGGCGGCTGGGGTCGGAAAGATGCACCTCGATGACCGGCAGCGAGACCGCCAGCAGCGCGTCCATCAGCGCCACGCTGGTGTGGGTGTACCCCCCCGCGTTGATGATAATGCCATCCGCCTTCTCAAAATATGCGCGGTGCACCTCATCAATGAGGGCGCCCTCGTGGTTGGATTGGAATATCTCGATTTCCAGCCCCAGCTCCTCCGCGCTTTGGCGCAGGTAATTCTCCAGGTCGGCATAGCTTTCCTTCCCGTAAATTCTCGGCTCCCGGATGCCCAGCATATCCAGGTTGGGCCCGTTGATGATAAACAGCTTCATACTTTTCCCCCATTCGGCAAATTTTTGTGGAAAGCCGGGCCCGCATTCCGCCCGGCTCCTCCTCTGTGCAGCATCCTGGTTACGGCCCGCAGGGCCGGCGGCTTCGCCGCCGTAGGGGCGGCCTCCGGCCGCCCTCAAAGCCGTCCTGCGGACGGCTTGCCCTGCGGGCCTCCCCGCCGCGCAAGCTTTCCTCTATTGCGAATCCAGCCCCCGCGCCGCGGCCTCCGCCGCGGCCCTTGGCAGGCCGGTATTCTCCACGCTAAAATCCGCCGCGGCCCGGTACAGCGGCTCCCGCTGCCGGTACAGTTCCGGCAGGTCGGCGGAAAGCGGCCGCCCTTCGGTGGGCAGCAGCTCCAGCGGCCGCCGCAGCCAGCACAGCAGGCCGTTTTCCCGCAGGGCCGCCACATTTTCCTCCCGCAGGATGGCCCCGCCCCCGGCGGCGATCACGCAGCCGGTTTTGGACGATAACTTCCGGATCAGCGCTTCCTCCCGCTCCCGGAAATAGAGCTCCCCATGGGCCAGCAGTTCCCCCTCCGGGGTGATGCCGTACTCCAGCAGGTACTCCTCATCGCAGTCTATAAATTCCCGCTCCAGCATCCGGGCGGCCAGCCGTCCTATGGTGGTCTTACCGCTGCCCGGCATCCCGATAAATACCAAATTTCGCCGTTCGGTCAGCAGCTCCCGATAAACCCGCAGCACCGTGTCCTCTCCCGGCGCCGCCGTCCCAAAGGCGTATTCGGCGGCAGCGGCCTGGGCCGCCAGCATCAGCAGCCCGCCGCACGCGGGGATGCCCAGTGCCGCCGCCTGCTGGCACAGCCGGGTCCGCAGGGGGTTATAAATCACATCCGCCACTCCCTTGCAGCGCGGGAACTGCCGCAGATCCAGCGGGGAAACCCCGCTTTGGGGCATCATGCCCACCGGCGTGGTATTGATGAGATAAAATTCCCTTTTGCCAAACCGCCCGGCCAAATTTTCATAGTTCAGTTCCCCGGTGCGGCTCACGGTGGCAATTTCAGCCGCCCCCAGCTCCTCCGCGGCCGCTCTGGCCGTATGGCCGGTGCCGCCGCTGCCCAGGATGACCACTGTCTGCCCGGAAAGCGCCCAGCTGTTCTGCCGCAGCAGGAATACCAGCCCCGCAAGGTCGGTATTATCGCCGGTCAGGGTGCCGTCCTGCCCCTTTACCAGCAGATTGACGCTGCCGCAGCGCCGGGCCGCCGGGGTCAACCGGGCGCAGTAGGGCAGCACCCGCTGCTTATAGGGGATGGTCACATTGACGGCGGCAAAATTCCTGGCCGCCATAAAAGCCTCAAACTCCGCTTCCGGCAGCGGGCGGAGTTCATATTCCACCCCGGCCAGCCGCCGGTGCAGCTGCGGGGAAATGCTGTGGCCCAGCGGCCACCCAATGAGTCCATATTGCATGGCGTTTCTCCCTTTCTATGGTCCCACTCAAACTTGGCGCTGGGGGCAAGTCCCGCACCTGCTTATGGGTAGGCTAAATATCCAGGTCCCGGTTTAGGTGAGTTCCTACAAAATCCTTCCCCTGTTTATGGGTGGGTAAAAAATCCTTTTTCGCGTCCCACTCACACTTTGTGCAGGGGGCAAGTCCCGCACCTGCTTATGGGTGGGCTAAATATCCAGGTTCCGGTTTAGGTGAGTTCCTACAAAATCCTTCCCCTGCTTACGGATAGGTAAAAAATCCTTTTTCGCGTCCCACTCACACTTTGTGCAGGGGGAAAATCTCTACCCTGCTTATGAGTAGGCTAAATATCCAAGCCCCGTTCTAGGCTAGTTTCTGCAATGTCACTTTTCTGCTTATGATCAGGCAAACCCCAACCCCATTTGGGTCGATTTTTTGCAAAATCGTTATCCTGTTTTGGGACAGGCAAAAACCACAGTCCTGCTTCGCCCACCCCCTGCGCCGGGGCAAGCCTCCATCCCTGCTTCTTGGCAGGTCCGCTGGGGTTCCGGTCCCGGCCTGGGATAGGTTCCTGCAGAAACCGGGTTGCGGGCCGCAGGCCGCCCCGTCCTGACGGGCGGGGCAAGCGGACCAGAGGTCCGCTTCGGCGGCTGCGCCGCCGGGCCTGCGGCCCGCCCTGCCCCTTGCTCAAATTCGCAATAAAGCCCTCACAGCCCCTCCCGCAGCAGCTGCAGCAGCTGGGGCTTTGTCATTTTCCGCAGGGTGCAGCAGCCGAGCTGCTGAGGCAGCACCACCGTCAGCTCCTCGCCCAGCCGCTTTTTATCACTCCACAGGTAGGGCAGCAGCTCCTCCGGGGGGCAGCGGTACCGCAGCGGCAGCCCCTGCCGCTTCAGCGCGGTTTTTATCCGCTCCGCCGTGATGGAATCACACCAACCCAGGGCAGCCCCGGCCCGTGCCATACTGGCCAGCCCAATGGCCACCGCCTGCCCATGGGAAAGGGTGTAGCCGCTGTGCCGTTCCACCGCGTGGCCGATGGTATGACCCAAATTGAGGGAAAGCCGAATGCCGGTATCCTGTGCCTCCTGGGAAACAATGGCCGCTTTATAGGCGGCACAGCCGCAAAGAACGGCCTCATAATCGGGCTCCGGGGCGGCCACCAGCGGCCACAGCTCCTCCCCGGCCAGAACGCCGGTTTTTATGGCCTCCGCCATGCCATCGGCCAGGGCGGAGGGGGACAGCGTTTTCAGAGAATCGGGATCGATGAGGACGGCCAGCGGCTGCCGGATGACCCCGGCCAGATTTTTCCCGGCGGGCAGGTCCACCGCGGTCTTGCCGCCGATGGCGGCATCCACCCCGGCCAGCAGCGTGGTGGCCAGGTAAACCACATCCATCCCCCGGTGATACAGGGCGGCAGCCAGTCCGCCCACATCGCAGGCGGAGCCGCCCCCCAGAACCACCAGCAGGTCGCCGCGGGTCAGCCCCTCTTCGGCCAGCCGCTCCAGCAGATTGCCCAGGACGGTCCAGGTTTTTCCGGCCTCCCCCGCGGGCAGGGAAATGGGGACCGGCCGGTAGCCGGCCTCCTCCAGCGAATCCATCACCGCGCGCCCGTAAAGGGAGAAAACGGTGTCATCGCTGAGGAGGGCCACCCGGCAGGGCGGGTGCAGCGGCAGCAGGGTCTCGCCGGCTTTTCGCAGCAGGCCCCGCTCGATGAGGATGGGGTAGGAGGGGGTGGTTTGGACAGAGATCGTCGGCATGGTTTCGCCGCCTTTCTTGGGGTGGGATGGGGGGCTTTTTGCTTTGGGAAGAGTTTGCGCAGGGGGATGGGGCCCGCAGGGCAAACCGTCCTCCGGACGGTTTTGGCGGGGCGGAGCCCCGCCAGCCCCGGCGAAGCCGGGGCGCCCTGCGGGCCCCGCTCACCGGCGGCCGGATGAAATGCTGAAATGAGGGAGAAACCAGCGCCCCCAAAGGGACAGCGCACAGATTTTCCCATTTATTCGTTCTTTTCGGCTTCCTGCTCCAGCGCCACCCGCAGCAGGCCGTCCCTGGCGGAGGAAAGCAGCAGCCCCGTCGCATGGGTCACGGCCTGCCGGGTCTCCTCATCCGTGCTTTTGGCGGATTTGAGGATGCTGGCGCTGGATCATCGATTTTCATAATTTTAGCGGGAGTACTGAACCAGAACTCCCCGCTTATTCGCCCTTTTCGGCTTCCTGCTCCAGCACCACCCGCAGCAGGCCGTCCTTGGCGGAGGAGAGCAGCAGCCC
>CALERQ010000229.1 GCA_937907305.1 uncultured Clostridia bacterium
CGCAAGACCACCATACCATCCGCAACAACTTACTAGAAGAAGCATATGAAACGGTGGAAGCCATTGATCGGGACGACCCCATACTGCTGCGGGAAGAACTGGGGGATGTGCTTTTACAAATAGCGCTGCACAGTCAAATGGAAGCGGAGCAGGGTCATTTTGATTTTAATGATGTATGCGCCGGCATTTGCCGCAAAATGATTGGCCGGCACCCGCATGTATTTGGCGGTGAGCATGCCGCAAACGCAGCAGAGGCGGCACAAAGCTGGGAACAGCAGAAGCGCAAGGAAAAAGGACTTTACAGTATGGAAGATCGCTTGCGGCAGGTTTCAGGCGCTTTACCGGCGCTGATGCGTGCACAGAAACTGATCTCCCGGGCAGCCACATCCGGATGTTTCGAAAATCCGAATGATGGTATGCTCCGGAATTGCCTGGAGGACGCGCTTTTGGCGGATGAAACGGATGCGCAAAGTTGGGGCAGGTTGCTGTTCCTTGTGTGCGAGCGCATGGAACGACTAGGAATTCCTGCAGAGGAAGCGCTTTCCCGTGAATCGGACCGGATGATCGAATGCTTTTTGGAGATGCAACATAGCGAGAAACCCACGGAGGGTGGATCGTTGTGAATATGAAAAAGGCATGGTTGCCTACTATTCTTTTATATCAGGAGGAAATACAAAATGACCAAAGCTGAAATGATCGTCGCCGTAGCCGAAAAGGCCGGTATGACCAAGAAGGATGCCGAGAAGGCGGTTGCCGCTGTTCTGGAGACCGTTACCGAGACCCTGAAGAAGGGCGATAAGATTACCCTCACCGGGTTTGGCTCCTTCGAGGTTAAGACCCGCGCGGCGCATGCTGGCATCAATCCCAAGACCCGCAAGCCCATCACCATCGCTGCCAGCAAAGCTCCCGTTTTTAAGGCTGGCAAGGCGCTGAAGGATGCTGTAAAATAAATTCTGAACCAGTGGAGTCGGTGCCAGCGCACCGGCTCTTTTGTAAGGAGGCCCTTTTATGAGGCTGGATAAATATTTGAAGGTTTCCCGGATTATCAAGCGGCGGACGGTGGCCAATGAAGCCTGTGACGCCGAACGCGTAGTAGTAAACGGCAAAATGGCTCGCGCCTCCTATGAGGTCAAGGTTGGGGACATTATTGAGATCAACCTGGGGCAAAAACCGGTAAAACTGCGAGTGACCGCGCTGAAGGAAACAACCAATAATGATAATGCATCCGAAAATTTTGAGATTCTGTAAAAGGGAAGCCGCAGCAGTAATGCTCCGGCTTCCCTTTCCATTTCTTTCAACCGTTAATGAGTGTTTACTGCTCTTTTAGTCTGCCCATACTTCTGCCATCGCGTTGGTGGGGGAAAAGGCTATGTATTATAAGGTAGAGATCAGCGGCGTTGATACATCCAAGCTAAAAACACTGAAAAATGACGAAACCAACGAATTGCTGCGACGAGCACATGCCGGGGATAGAGCGGCGCGTAACCGGCTGGTGGAAAGCAACCTGAAGTTGGTGCTCAGTGCCGTACAACGCTTCAGTAACCGTGGAGGCAACCCAGATGATCTGTTCCAAGTGGGGTGTATTGGGCTCATCAAAGCAATCGAACGCTTTGATATTGAGTTGGGGCTAAAACTAAGTACCTATGCGTTTTCCCTTATTATTGGAGAAATGCGTCGCTTTCTACGGGATTCTGGCATGGTGAAGGTGACACGACGAGTAAGGGAACAAGCAGTTGCTGCGTTGAAGAAAAAAGAGGAATTACAAAATTCCTTAGGGCGCGAGCCGACCGTTGAAGAGATAGCCGCAGCCATGCAGCAGCCAAAGGAAGATGTGGTGCTGGCAATGGAAGCGATCATGGAGCCCAGCTCACTGTACGACCCAGCTTATTCCGATGGGAGGGAGAACATCTGCCTGATAGACCAGGTGCAGGATAACACAAGTGAGAACGACTGGCTGGATGAAATGCTGCTGCGGCAGGCGATGGAGGCGCTCTCCGCCCGGGAAAAGAAGATACTGTCGCTGCGTTTTTTTGCAGGTAAAACGCAAGTGGAAGTCAGTCAGGCGGTGGGGATATCACAGGCTCAGGTTTCGCGTATCGAAAAAGGAGCATTGCAGCGCATTAAAACACAGATGTAAACTGGAATAGCCCTGCCGCATAGGATAGAACAGAATCCTGCCGAACAGGGGAGGGAAGCGGATGGTATGCAGTTTAATGGACCTGCGCTGCAAGGAAGTAGTCAATATCCAAAACGGTGCTTGCCTAGGATGCGTTTGCGATGTGGAGTTTGATACCTGCACTGCCCGCATCTGCACCCTTATTATATTTGGCCGCCCTCGTTTTTTTGGCCTGTTTGGCAGGGAGCCAGACCTGATTATTCCATGGGATCAGATCAAGTGTATCGGGGAAGATACCGTACTGGTGGAAAATGTGGCATGCCCGGCACCGCCCCGTCGTCGATCGTCCTTTGCCGGGGCCTTGCACTGATTGAGGATGATCCGCAGAAAACTGCGGATTTTCTTTTTATTTATGCTTGATTTTCCTGAAAAGCTATGATAAACTATATCGGTACAACGCATGCGGTACGATCTGTTCAGCCATGTGCCCGCAAGGGTGGCAGGGCGGAGATGACTGCCGCAGAGGTTACACAAACAAATTTTTGGAGGTAAACAAACAATGGCAGTAGTATCTATGAAACAGCTTCTGGAAGCTGGCGTACACTTTGGCCACCAGACCCGTCGCTGGAACCCCAAGATGGCTCAGTACATCTTCACCGAGCGCAACGGTATCTACATCATCGACCTGCAGAAGACCGTAAAGAAGCTGGAAGAGGCTTATGATTTCGTTCGTGAGCTTTCCGCTAACGGCGGCACCGTTCTCTTTGTTGGTACCAAGAAGCAGGCTGGCGATTCCATCCGTGAGGAAGCGGAGCGCGCTGGTGCTTACTATGTAAACGCTCGTTGGCTGGGCGGTATGCTCACCAACTTTGAAACCATTCGCAAGCGCATCCGTCGGCTGGAGCAGCTGCGCAAGATGGAAGCAGACGGCACCTTTGAGCGTCTGCCCAAGAAGGAAGTTGTTAAGCTGGAACTCGAGATCGAGAAGCTCGAGAAATACCTCGGCGGCATTAAAGATATGAACAAGCTGCCCGCCGCTATGTTCGTTGTCGATCCCCGCAAGGAGAAGATCGCTGTTGCTGAGGCGCACAAGCTGGGCATCCCCGTTATCGCTATCGTAGATACTAACTGCGATCCTGATGAGATCGATTATGTTATCCCCGGTAACGATGATGCTATCCGTGCCGTTAAACTGATCTCCTCCGCAATGGCCAACGCCATCATCGAAGGTCACCAGGGAGCTATGGGTGCCGCTGCTGCTGAAGCTGAGGCCGAGACTGCTGCTGAGACCCAGGAATAAGAACTGACACGGAGAAGCCCGAAGCACTTTCGGGCTTTTCTTGAGAAACTGCGATAAAATACCTATAAAAGATACAGGAGGAAACAAAAATGGCATTTACTGCTCAAGATGTTAAGGACCTGCGTGAAAAAACCGGTTGCGGTATGATGGACTGCAAAAAAGCTCTGACTGCTTCCGACGGCGATGTAGAAAAGGCAATCGAGTTCCTGCGTGAGAAGGGCTTGGCCGCTGCTGCCAAGAAGTCCGGCCGTGTAGCTGCCGAGGGTGTGGTATGCACCATGGTAGATTATGAAAAGAAGGTTGGCGTTGTCATCGAGGTCAACTCCGAGACCGACTTTGTTGGCAAAAACGCTGATTTCATCAGCTTTGTTGAGGCTTGCGCCAAGACTGTTATTGATGAGAACCCCGCTGATGTAGAGGCCCTGATGAACTGCAAGCTGGCCGGTACTGATGTTACCGTTGACGCTGCGCTGAAGGACAAGATCCTCACCATTGGCGAAAACCTGAAGATCCGTCGCTTCACTCGCTACGAGGGTAATGTAGTTAGCTACACCCACGGCGGTGGCCGTATTGGCGTTCTAGTCAAGTTTGAGCTGGATGGCGTGGCCGCTGACAAGGACTTTGAGACCTTCGGTAAGGATGTCGCCATGCAGATTGCAGCTGTTAGCCCCAGCTATATCTGCCCCATGTGCGTTCCCGCTGATGTGGTAGCCAAGGAGAAGGAAATCGTCTTGGCTCAGATCGAGAACGATCCTAAGCTGGCTGGCAAGCCCGCTCAGGTTAAGGAGAAGATGGTAGACGGCCGTATCAACAAGTTCTATAAGGAAGTCTGCCTGCTTAAGCAGCCCTTCGTTAAGGACGGCGAGATCGATGTTGCCGAGTATATCGAGAAGACCGGCAAGGAGCTGGGCGGCACCATCAAGGTTGCTGACTTTGTCCGCTATGAAAAGGGCGAAGGCATCGAGAAGCGCGAGGATGACTTCGCTGCAGAAGTTGCCAGCATGGTCAAGTGATTAAGTCAAAATGAATATACAGCAGTCATCCATATGGGGTGGCTGCTGTTTTTATTATGTAATGTAGAAGATTACCTGTTGATTTGAACAAAAAAATGCGTTATTATATGTTATATCAAACAACAAGGAGGACTTCATAATGAAATTTTCCCAGATGAAATATGAGCGTCCGGACGCTGAACAGCTGAAAGCTGAGCTGAATGGCCTAACCGAGAAGCTGAAAGCGGCGAAAAGCTATACCGAGGCAAAGGAGCTGTTCCTAGCAGAGGAAAAGTTGAATAAGCATATCAGCACATTAGCGAATCTTGCCCATATTCGCCACACCATCGACACTCGCGATGCTTTTTATGATGGAGAAATGAAATTCTGGAACAAGGTAGATCCTGAACTGGAAGAATGTCAGCAGGCTTGGACGCAGGCCATGCTGGAATCTCCCTACCGTGCGGACTTTACCGCTGAGTATGGTGATCTGATGTTCCTCAAGGCAGAAATCAACCGCAAGACCTTTTCTCCGGCTATCATTGAGGAGTTGCAGAAAGAAAACGAGTTGACTGTGGAGTATGAAAAGCTGTTGGCTTCTGCCCAGATCCCCTTTGAGGGTGGCGTATACACACTTTCTCAGCTCACTCCCTTTAAGAGCGACCCTGATGATAACCGCCGCCTTGCCGCATGGAAAGCTGAGGGCAATTGGTATAAGGAAAATCAGGCTAAGCTGGATGACCTATACGACCAATTGGTGCATCTGCGCGATAAAATGGGTAAAAAGCTGGGCTATGAGGGTTATACCACATTGGGCTATTACCGTATGGGCCGTAACTGCTATACCAAGGAAGATGTAGAGAAGTTCCGCATGGCCGTAGTAAAGTACCTGGTTCCTGTGGCGGATAGCATTTACCGCGAACAGGCGAAACGTCTTGGCAAGGAATACCCCATGAGCTTTGCCGATAATGCGCTGGAATTCCGTTCCGGTAACCCGAAACCAGTTGGTACCCCGGATGAAATCCTGGCGATGGGCCGCAAGTTCTACGATGAGCTTTCTCCCGAAACCAGCGAGTTCTTCCGCATGATGCTGGACAATGAGCTACTGGATGTTCTCTCCACCGAAGGAAAACGCAGCGGTGGCTACTGCACCAGTATCGCCGATTATGAGGTTCCGTTTATCTTTGCCAACTTTAATGGTACCCAGCACGATGTTGAGGTCGTAACACATGAGGCTGGTCACGCCTTTGCTGCGTATATGAACCGTCATCGTATTCCCACCTCTTATATCTGGCCTGGTATGGAAGGCTGCGAGGTTCATTCCATGTCGATGGAATTCCTGGCATGGCCTTGGGCGGAGGGCTTTTTCGGGGAAGATGCCCGCAAGTTCCGTTACAGCCATCTTTCCGGTGCTCTTACCTTTATTCCTTACGGTACTATGGTCGATCATTTCCAGCATATCGTATTTGAAAAGCCGGATATGCCCCCCAGAGAGCGCCACGATACCTGGAAAGAGTTGCTTGGTATCTATATGCCTTGGATGAAGCTGGATGGCGATATTCCGTTCTACAGCGAGGGTGAAGGCTGGCAGCGTCAGCACCACATCTACTCCATGCCGTTCTACTATATCGATTATTGCCTGGCGCAGACCGTTGCACTTCAGATCTGGGCGCTGCAGCAGAAGGACCGCAAGGACGCTTGGGAGCACTATATGGCTTATACCCGTCAGGGCGGCAGCCATGTCTTTACCGAGCTGCTGAAGAATGCTGGGCTGGAAAGCCCCTTTGAGGAGAGTTGTCTGAACGGTGTTTGCCAGACCGCCAGCGAGTGGCTGAAGAATTACGATCTGACCGGCATCGAATAATCGTTTGGTAAAATGCGTGAAATAGGGCAGGGGACTTGCATAAAAACTCTGTTTGGATTTCACAAATCAACAGTTAAAATCACGATATCACACGCAATTAATTGACAAATTACAAATTCCATGGTAGTATATTAAAAAAATTTTAGTGCTTACAGGTTTTCAAATGAAATCCTGCAAACCAAAGGGAGGTACCTCCCTTTTCCGGCTGTTTTAACAGCCGGAGGATCCATTATGTGAATTCGCGGTGAAAGCCCGATTCAAAATAGCAAAACGAAAATTTATAAGGAGGATTTTGCAACATGAAGAAGTTTTTGGCTCTGTTGCTCGCCGTTGTCATGGTTCTTACCATGGTTGCTTGCGGCGAGAAGACCCCGAAGGCTGATGGTCAGGTTGTCATCGGTTCCGATACCGAAGCGAGCGGCGACTGGGCTTATTCTGCCTTCCAGTCCAACCCCAACGCCACTGATAACGAAGTGGTGCGCTTGACTGATGACATGCTCACTGTTGATACCGATCAACATGGTGACTATGTTATCAACAAGACCGTCGTTAAGTCCTACGAGCGTATCGAGGAAGAGAACGGAAATGTTACTTTCAAGTTCGTCCTGAACGATGGCTTGAAGTTCAACAACGGTGAGGCTGTTACCGCTCAGAACTTTGTAGCTTGGGCTATGTTCCTCGCTTCTCCCGCCGGTAAGGAAATGGGCGTAGTTTCTGCTGCTTATGATCAGCTTCCCGGTGGTGTAGCTTATCGCAACGGCGAGACCAATGTTCTCCCCGGTCTGCGCATTTATGATGAGAAGACTTTCTCTATCACCATCCTCAAGACCAACGAGGCTGGCGACACCAATTACCTGCCCTACTATTATGATTTGGGCTACGGCGCTCTGCGCGCTGTTAACCTGACCTATTGGTTTGGCGAGGGTTGGTCTGTTGCTGATGACGGCGAAGGCGTTTACTTTGTAAATGCTGACGGCAAGGACTTCACCGCTGCCAACATCGGCGATGCTGTTACCGCTGCCCGTTATGCCACCAGCGATCGTGTTACCACCGGCGCTTACAACCTCGTCAGCTTCGATCAAAGCTCCCGTGAGATCGTTCTGGAAGCCAACGAGAACTACAACGGCAACTTTGAGGGCCAAAAGCCCGGTGTTAAGAAGCTCGTTATCGTTAAGACCGAGCAGGATACCGTTATGGACATGATCGCTACCGGTCAGATCCAGATTTACTCCGGCATTGCTGATGGCGCTCAGGTCAACGCTGCTCTCGACCTCATCGAGGCCGGCACCATTGACAGCAGCACTTGCGAGTATGACCGCGCCGGTTATGGCTACTTCAGCTATGCCTGCGACTTTGGTCCCACCCAGTTTGTTGAGTTCCGTCAGGCTGTTGCTTACCTGCTGGATCGTAACGAGTTCGCTCAGACCTTCTGCCAGGGCTGGGGTGGCGTTGTGCATGGTCCTTATTGCACCGCTTTCTCCATGACCTCCAAGACCGACATTGATAAGAAGGTTAACCACTATGACTATAACCCTGAGAAGGCTGTTGAGCTGCTGAAACAGGCCGGCTTCGTTTATAACGCTGACGGTTCCGACTATGTCGATGGTTCCGGTGAAGTTCGCTATGCCAAGGTTACCGCTGAGCAGGCTCAGTACTATGATAACTTCAACAAGGTTCTGTCTGATGGCACTATCCTGATGCCCGCTACCATCAACTGGGCTTCTTCCGAGAACAACTCCGTTTCCGCTCTGCTTTCCACCATGCTGGCTAACAGCGAGGCGACCAAGAACGCTGGTGTTTCCATCGTGAAGACCGAGATGACCTTCCCCGAGCTGCTGAACTACATGTACCGTCAGGATGCTTACGGCATCGGCGGTGACTACTCTGTTCCTACCTACAATATGTTCAACCTGGCCACCGGCTACAATGGCGGTGCTTATGATGAGTCCTACAATTGGACGACCAAGGAAGATTATATTGAGCAGGGCTACAACACCGATCACCTGTATGATGAGGAGCTGGATAAGCTCTCCATGGATATGGTTTACGGCGTAGAGCCCGGCGATGAGGCTACCTACCTTGACCTGTGGGAGAAGTACATCATTCGTTGGAATGAGCTGCTGCCCAAGGTTCCGCTGTATTCCAATATCTATGTTACCGTATATCCCAACACCATCGATAACTATGCTGAGGACTCCTTCTGGGGCTTTGAGCGTGCTATCCTGTATGCTAACTGGGTTGGTACCAAATAATTATCGCCCATTAAGCTGATGCATGAAAAGAGGGGGCGGCGGTTCATCTGCCGCCCCCGTTCCTTTTACTTATTGCCGCAAATCCTGCATAAAAGCATAAATTTTCAGTATTAGTTTACAATTTTTTAAATCAAAAGTTGCAATTTATCCGTAAATGGTTTATGATATAAGAATAAACGCCGTATTGCGTTTGCTCGTCACTTTATAATCAGGAGGCCTAAGGTATATGGGGAAGTATATCCTTAAACGACTGGTATACATCGTGGTTGTGTTCTTCGTAGTATCACTGTTGATGTATGCCCTTTATAATCTGATTCCCAGTGACCCTGCTTTGCTGGAAATGGAACCGCTGCGTAAGGTTCTGAAACCCGCAGAGTGGCAGCGTCAGTATCTGGAGAAACGAGCGGAGCTTGGCCTGGATCAACCGCTGATCGTCCGCTATGCCCGCTGGATGGGACTGATACCTGATGTTGGCGGATCATTCAATGGTCTATTGCAGGGTCAGTTTGGTGACTCCACCCTCTACAAGCGCCCGGTCATTGATGTCATTAAAGCACCGATGGCAAATACCATACTGCTGAACCTGTTCAGCACGATTCTTACCCTTGCTATTACTATCCCGCTGGGTATTTATTGCGCGGTTCATCGCCGCAAGGCTTCCGATAGTGCTATTCAGGCGGTAACGGTAGTTGGGTACAGCTTGCCAAGCTATCTGGTCGGTATTGTATTTATCTATCTGTTTGCTGTTAAGCTGCAAATATTCCCAGTAGGCGGTGCCAAGACGCCCGGTTCTACCTACACCGGCTTTGCCGAATTTGCTGACCGAATGTACTACATGGCGCTGCCCATACTGGTATTGGTCTTTATTGGTCTTGCCGGTATGACCCGTACCGTTCGTGCAGCGATGATCGATACTCTGACACAGGATTATATCCGTACAGCCCGCGCCAAGGGCCTTAAGGAAAAGGTTGTTATTTACAGCCACGCGTGGCGCAACGCGCTGCTCCCGGTTTCCACCTCCATCATGGGTTGGATCATCTCGGTATTCACCGGCGGTTCGCTGGTTATCGAAACCACCTTTGCGCTGAACGGCACCGGTCGTCTGTACTGGCAGGCACTGAACAATACCGACTACGAGCTGGTGCTTGCCATGCAGATGTTCTATACCGTCGTCAGCTTGATTGGTATTCTGCTCACTGACCTTAGCTATGGTCTGGTCGATCCGCGCGTTCGCGTGAACAAGTAAGGAAGGAGGCTGCTGAAATATGAGTAAAGAAAATAAGAAAGCAGGCTCCGGAGAGAAAAAGAGCGCGCTGGGTCGCTGGATCTCCCGCCTGTTTTATCCAAACAAAGAGATGGATATTTATGCGGAGGAAGCGCTGCAAAGCCCCGCCCGCATGGTGGCAAAGAGCTTCTTCTCGAAGCCATTGGCGGTTATCTCTCTCATTCTGCTGATTGCGATTATGCTGTTTGTTTTTATTGCCCCCAACTTTGTTACACTGGATCTGGGCGAACAGGACAGCACCCTGGTTAATGTCTCTCCCGGGTATTCTATGATGGATTATCCCGATGAACTTGTGAAGGCGGGGATCGCCGATATTTCGGTTGGTTCCAACTTCTCGATTGGCGTGGATAACGATGGTAAGGTTTATGTCTGGGGCAAGACGAAGATCTCCCGCGTCATCGATGTCGCCGATATTCCCGATGAGGTAGCAAAGGCGAAGATTGTAAAGGTTGCCGCCGGCTTTGACCACATTGTTGTTGTTGACGAAAAGGGCACTATTTACTGCTGGGGGAATGCCCGTCTTGGACAGACTAAGCTGCCGCAGGAACTTTCCGAAAACAACCGATTCCACAATTTTAATATCGTTAAGATTTACGCTTCCCATCAGTTCTCTGCTGCGCTCACCGATGACCAGCGACTGATCCTGTGGGGCAATGTGAATTTTGCCGATATCGGTATGGACAACGAAAAGTATGATGGCCATGTAGTTGATGCTGCGCTGACCGATACTGCTTATGTGATTCTGACTGATACTGGAGAGGTCGCATACGCCGGAGATAAGGCGACTGCGCTGCTGGCGACCGCCATTCCTGAGGGTGCCAAGAGCGGTGTCGTTTCCATTGCCGCTACAGCGAACTCTGTCGCCGCACTTAAGAGCGACGGCACCATTCTCACATGGGGCGTTACTACCCGCGGTGAAAGTGCTATCCCAGCATTTAGTGCCAAGCCCATCAAGATTGAGGGTGGCCGTTACCACTATACCGCTCTGCTGGAAGATGGTACTACCGCTTCCTGGGGCCATAACCGTTACAAACAGATCAATGTTCCTACTGAGTTGACTGACGGTTCCGTAGATGTCAAAGCCATTTATACTGGCTATTATCAGAATTATGCAGTAGACTCCGAGGGCGGTATTCATACTTGGGGCCTTAGGGGCTTCCTGTTGGGTACTGATGATCTCGGGCGCGACATCTTTGCCCGCCTGGTAAACGGCGGTAAGATGACCATGACCATCGGTGCGCTGTCTGTAGTCATTTCTACCATCATCGGCATTTTGCTGGGCGGTATCGCCGGCTACTTCGGTGGCTTCCTTGATATGGCAATCATGCGTATTGCCGAGGTCGTTTCCAGTATGCCGTTCATTCCTTTCGCCATGATCCTTTCCGCAGTACTTGGTTCTCAGGTAAGCGTGGAGCAGCGAATGTATATTATCATGGTCATTCTGGGATTGCTGTCGTGGCCAGGGCTTTGCCGCCAGGTACGCGCACAGATGTTTGCCCAGCGTGAGATGGAATATGTTACTGCTGCTAAGACCATCGGTATTAAGGAGAACAAGATCATCTTTAAGCACATTATTCCAAATGTTATGTCCGTTGTGCTGGTTTCCATCACCCTTTCGTTTGGCACCTCCATGCTGACGGAGAGTACGCTTTCTTACTTGGGATTTGGTATTCCGGCTCCTACGCCTACCTGGGGTAATATGCTTTCCAATGCCAACAACAGCGTAATTATCCAGAACTACTGGTGGAACTGGGTATTCGTTGGTCTTATCTTCGGTCTTTCCTGCGTTTGCATCAACTTGATCGGCGATGGTCTGCGTGATGCGCTGGATCCGAAGTCGAATGAAAGATAAGGGGGGTATATTATGGAAAACGAGAAAAAACTGCTTGAAATTATCGACCTGTATACCTTCTTTGATACCAAACGCGGCACAGTAAAAGCCGTAAACAATGTTTCCTACACCGTAGAAGAGGGCAAGACCCTTGGTGTTGTAGGTGAATCCGGTTCCGGTAAGAGTGTGTCTGCCATGAGTATCTTGCGCCTTTTGGACGGCAACGGCTATATTGCCGGCGGTCAGATCCTCTTTAACGGCGTTGATCTCACTAAGCTGCCGCTTAGCGAGATGTATAAGATTCGTGGCAACGAGATCTCCGTGATATTCCAGGAGCCGATGACCAGCTTGAACCCTGTATTCTCCATCGAGCAGCAGCTTTCGGAGCCGTTCATTATCCATCAGGGGCTTTCCAAAAAAGAAGCGGCGGAAAAATCCGTTGATTTGCTGCGTGAGGTAAAGATCCCGAACCCTGAGATCGTTGCAAAACAGTATCCGCATCAGCTTTCCGGTGGTATGCGTCAGCGTGTTATGATCGCTATGGCGCTGGCGTGCCGTCCCAAGCTGCTGATTGCCGATGAACCAACCACCGCGCTGGATGTTACCATTCAGGCGCAGATTCTGCGCCTGATGAATGACCTGAAGCGAGAAAACGGCACTAGCATTTTGTTCATCACCCATGACTTGGGTGTTATCAACCAAATGGCAGACTATGTAGCCGTTATGTATTGCGGTCAGGTAGTAGAGCGTGTTCCGGCTAAGATGCTCTTTGACCCCAAGACCGAGTATTCTCACCCTTACACCGAGGGCCTGTTGGTTTCGATTCCCCGCTTGGATACCCCCACCAATCAGCGTCTGGAGGCGATTCCGGGTGCGGTTCCGCACCCGCTGGATCTGCCTAAGGGCTGCAAGTTCGCTCCTCGCTGCAAATATGCCACAGAAAAGTGCCATGAGGCTGAGCCGCCTATGACTCATCTGACCGAAGAACACCACATCAGATGCTATTACCCGAACAAGGAGGAGAGAAAACAAAATGTCAAATGATAAAAAAGTTTTGCTCCGCATCAGCAATCTGAAGCAGTGGTTCCCGCTGAAAAAGCATGGAATGTATGTCAAGGCAAATGACGGCATCGACCTCGAAATCTACGAGGGCGAAACCTTCGGTCTAGTAGGCGAATCCGGTTGCGGTAAATCCACCTTTGGCCGTACTATTTTGCAGGTTTATCCGCAAACCGATGGCCGTACCATGTACTATGGCCGCACGATTGATGAGCTGTGTCCTGAGTATATCCGGGAGACCATTAAAACGCTGGATAAGCGTCGTAAGCATCTGGTTCAACTGGAGGAAAAACGGGATCATCTGCAGGCAGAGTACGATGCCATGAGTGATGAGGATAAGCTGAAGCATCACAATGACTTGGCTGCTGCCAAAAAGAAGGCCCATGACGCCCTGCTGGATATCACCAATGTTATCGGCGGCTTTATCGTTGTAGAGGATTTGGCGCCCATTTCGGAGCAGTTCTTGAAGATTAATAAACTTTCCAAGGTGCTTCATAAGCTGCATCTTAAGGAGAGAGACCTCTCAGTTACTTTGGCGGATCTGATTTATAAGAATTCGGAGAATTCCCCCAAAGCAGAAGCTGCACGAAAAAAGGTTGAAGAAGTTCAGGCGGAAATCAAGAAGGTAGAACAAGAGATTGCCGCTGAACACAAAGTACTGGATAAGATGCGCGAGCCTTATAAGGACGACGAGCGCTTCCAGAAATACGAGACCTACCGTGATGACGGTATTGACCTTGCCCGACTGAAGTATGAGGAGATGCGACAGCTCCGCAGTGACCTGCAGCTCATCTTCCAGGATCCGTATTCTTCGTTGAACCCCCGCATGTCCGTTGGTCAGATTATCGGCGAAAGTTTGGTTTCCCATGGCTTCTACCGCAATAACAGCCCTCGTCTGCAGGATGAGATCATGGCTGTGATGGAAAAGTGCGGACTGGCACCGTACTTCCTGCACCGTTATCCGCACCAGTTCTCCGGCGGTCAGCGTCAGCGTATCGGTATTGCCCGCAGCCTGGCAACCAACCCCAAGTTTGTCGTTTGCGATGAGGCAGTTTCCGCACTGGATGTATCCATTCAATCGCAGATTATCAACTTGTTGAGCGACCTGAAGGAGCAGCAGAACCTAACCTACCTGTTCATTACTCACGACCTTTCCGTTGTTCGTTATATTTCCGATCGTATCGGTGTTATGTACTTGGGCAACATGGTAGAGCAGGCAGAATCCCAAGAACTGTTTGATCATCCGCTGCATCCTTATACCGAGGCCTTGCTGGGTGCAATTCCTACCACTAATGTGGACGATGACCGCGAACTAGTCATTCTGGAAGGCGATATCCCCAGCCCTGTTAATCCGCCTAAGGGCTGCAAGTTCCATACTCGCTGCAAATACTGCACCGATATCTGCAAGATGGTAACACCCGAAATGGAAGAAGTCCGTCCCAACCATTTCGTGGCTTGCCACCATATTCTTAAAGATAATCTCTAAGCTGTGTTTTAGGAGAAGCAAATGATATTCAAGGAACGCCAAAAGCGCACAATGGACACCATGAATCATCGCAACAAGGAATATCTCGAGAAGATGAATGGCCCGTTATCAGATGGTGGAGGAGAGGGTCAAGAAATACCGGTCAGGCAAGTAGACGATAACCCTCTCTCCAAAGACAATTTGGAGAAAGGTGATCTGCCTGCTATGGTCATTTCGGCTTTGCTCACCTTTTTACCCATTATTCTTGTTATAGCGCTTATTATGATCATTTCGGTCAAGCTGCTATCATAAAACAAAATTGAAGGCAGGCTCCTATGGGGGGCCTGCCTTTTGTAATGCGTAAGTTATATAAATGATGTCTACTTTAGCAGCGCAAGGATGCTCTGTACGGCCTTTTCGATGCCCAATGCGGATGTATTAAGGCATATATCATAATTAGCTTTGTCGCCCCATTTTTGGCCGGTCATGAACTCGTAGTATTTGGCGCGTTCTTTATCAACGCTTTGAATCTTTTGACGGAGGGCTTTATCAGTAATCTCCTCACCAAAATGTTCCCATTCCCGGCAGCGCTGCATCTTAAAATCCATACCAGCATATATAAAGAGCCGCAATGGCTTTTTATCCCGTAAAATATAGTCCGCCCGGCGTCCTACAATCACACAGTCGGATTTTTCTGCCATATCTTGAATGATGCGGCCCTCTTCCGAGAGAATGGAAACCTGTTGATCGGCCAGCGGGTTACTAATGGAGAGGAAAGTGCGACCGGTCGTCACGGCAAAGACAGGCACCGGGTTCTTCTCCTCGATACTGCGGATGTATTCTTCCGCCAAATTGGTGCGGTGAATCAACTCTGTTACGATTTCATGGTCGTAGTAAGCGATTCCTAACTCCTGTGCGATTTTGCGTCCGATTTCCCGGCCGCCGCTGCCAAATTCGCGGCTTACTGTAATAATTCTGTTCATATTTGTTTCCTCCTTGGCCAGCGGGTATCATCCCACCTTGTTTTCATCATAGCCTAATTAGAACTGTCTGTCAATGTAGGACTTCCCCGGTAACATAAAAGAAAAAGCCGTCATCGCGGCGGCTTTATATGAAGCATACTCACTTTACATTCATTTCTGCTTTTTTCAGCGCATCAATAAACTGATCACAAGAAATAGTGCAGGAGGAGGTAAGTTCTGCAGCAGCAGGAACCCCGTGTTTGTCGTTTTCTTCTTTCATCTGCATTGAGGCTACATCACTGACCGTTTTACCAGTGCAGTATGCTTCCAAAGCATTTACCTGCTCGTACCATTCTTTCCCTATGGAGGAGTACTCCTTCATTCCATAATCGTTGCCCTGTTCTTTCTTGCTCTTATAGGTACCTGGCCAAGTAA
This sequence comes from uncultured Clostridia bacterium, assembly GCA_937907305.1. Lineage (GTDB taxonomy): Bacteria > Bacillota > Clostridia > Oscillospirales > Ruminococcaceae > Angelakisella. The sequence goes on from CALERQ010000229.1 coordinate 15,562, forward strand.
CATTCCCGCTGGTATTGTAGCTTGCGGCAGCTTCTACGCAGTCGAATGTAACCGAGAGAATCTTTCCTTCTTGGTCCAGCAGCAGGGCACAGGTTGTTACGGCGGCCTCCGCACGGCCATCGTCATCGTCCTCCGCCGGGCTGACGGTGGAATCCACCGTCATGCCCAGTCCTACACGGTATGCAGTTCCATTGACTGTACCACCGTTATTGGTCCCGTTTCCGTTATTATTACCATTGGTTCCATTGGCGTCATTTGTACCATTATTGTCGTTGTTGCCGTTATTGGGTGTGCTATTGTTACAGGCAACCAGCGCACATACCATAACTAGGCAGAGAAGAATTGCAAAAAACTGTTTCATTTTACTTCCTCCATTATTTCTTTTTGGCTCCGCAGAGTCATCAATAGTATGCACCAAAAACACAAAAACATAATAAACGCACAAAAAATAGAGCGCCGGTATTCCAGCGCTCTATTTTATTTAAGCAGTGAGATTATTTCGCATTAGCAGCAGCCTTCGCAATAGCATTCAGGAAGGCGGTAACGGAGATGGTGCAGGTGCTCTTGAGTTCCTCAACAGCGGGAGCATCGGTGTAGCCGTGAGCATTCTCACCCAGAGCCATGCCGGTGATCTCAGCGGGAGTCTTGCCCATGCAATAAGCCTCGAAAGCATCAGCCTGCTCATACCACTCACCAACAGCAACGGGAGTAGCATACTTCTTCATGTTGTAGTCATCGCCCAGCTCGCGCTTGGTCTTGACATTCTCGGCAACAGTAACAGCGCCCTCAGCAACTTCAGCCTTGCACTGAACAACATCGATGGAAATAGCAACGACCTTGCCATCAGCATCCAGAGCCAAAGCTACAGCAGTAACATCAGCCTGAGTCTTAGCGGGATCCTCATCCTCGGCATCGGTGCCGCTCATGGAAGTAACCATACCCAGACCAACCTTGGCATAGGTGGTGTTCTCATCAGAAGCATTCTCATAAGCCTTAGTCAGGGCATTGAGGAAAGCAGTAACGGAAATAGTGCAGGTGCTCTTGAGTTCCTCAACAGCGGGAGAATCGGTGTAGCCGTGGGCGTTCTCACCCAGAGGCATACCGGCTACTTCAGCAGCCGTTTTGCCAATGCAGTAGGCTTCCAAAGCGGCAGCCTGCTCATACCACTCACCAACAGCAGCGGGGGTAGCATACTTCTTCATATTGTAGTCATCGCCAAGTTCGCTCTTGGTCTTGATGTCCTCGGCAACAGTTACAACGCCGTCAGCGTCAACAGTAGCCTTTGCCTGAACAACATCGAAGGAAACGGCAACAATCTTACCATCCTGATCGAAGGTAGCTTCGCAAACGGTAACATCAGCCTGAGTCTTGGCCGGATCCTCATCCTCAGCATCGGTGCCGCTCATGGAAACAACCATGCCCAGACCAGTCTTGTAGGTGGAAGCGGTGGGCTCGGGATCAGGGGTAGGGGTGGGGGCAGGGTCATTGCCGCAGGCTACCAGAGAAAGAGCCATCATCGCAACCAAAAGCATTGCAATAAACTTTTTCATTTTCTTTTCCTCCTTGAAAAGTATGTATCGTGTTGTTTTTTGTAGGATCGATACCATGCAATCATACTATTTTATACGGAAAATCGCAAGGTGTTTGCAAATATTTTGTTAATATGCTGTATTTTATATATCGGTATTCGGTATATCTGTTAATTGTCACGGCACACCTTCACTAAAAGGTGTATTTCTTGGAAATACAGTGATTGATTTTTCCCTATAAGTTATAGTACAATGTATTTTAAATTAAGAAAGCGGAGATGAAACATGAAAAAATTGATATGTATTGTTGTGGCGATGGTACTGCTGATATTTCCAGGCTGCAGCACAGATAAAGCGCAGGAAACCAGCTACACCAAATACTCAGCCCAATTCTACGGTACATTTGATACAATTGTGCAGATTATTGGGTATAGCCAAACACAGGAAGAATTCACACAATATGCGGGTCAGATTAAATCTCGCATGGAGGAACTGAGCCAGTTGTATGATATCTACTATGAATATAGCGGCGAAAATAATCTCAAAACCATCAATGATAATGCCGGAATCCAGCCTGTTCCGGTTCGAGAAGAAATACTCGACCTTATTGAATTTTGCCAAGATTGGTATGGAAAAACCGATGGAAAAGTAAATATTGCGCTAGGGCCCGTACTATCCATTTGGCACAAATATATGGAACGCTACTCTGCAGACCCCACCGGTGCCAAGTTGCCGGAGATAGAATCATTGATGGAAAAACTCCCACTGTGTAATATGGAAGATGTCATTGTGGATAGGGAAGCAGGAACAGTGTATTTAGCAAAGGAAGGCATGAGCCTTGATGTTGGTGCCGTAGCCAAGGGCTATGCCACACAGCTGGCGTGCCAGGAAGCCTACGATGCAGGCTTCACCTCCTTTATTGTCAGTGCCGGCGGCAATGTGGTGGCCGCCGATCCGCCACTTGATGGCGTTCGTTCTGGCTGGGGTATCGGGATTCAGGATCCTTTTACAGCAGAAGAATTGGGCGGCGGCAATTCCATTGATGTGGCATATGTCAATAATACCTGCGTAGTTACCAGCGGGGACTATCAGCGCTACTATATGGTAGGAGAACAGCGTGTTCACCATATTATCGATCCTGATACCCTGATGCCTGCCGCATACTACCGTGGCGTTACTGTCATTGTACCGGATAGCGGCATCGCGGACCTTGCGTCCACAACACTGTATACTCTTCCATATGATGATTCCCGTGCGATGGCAAAACAAATGGGGTGGGAAGCTATGTGGATTTTCGCGGACGGAACAGTAGAATGTACCGATGGAATGATCCCGCTGATGCGGGATCGCGGCGGCGCTGACGGCCTTTTGAAATAAACTGTTCAAAATTTATCTTTTGATTGCTCTTTACTGATTTGCTTCATTCATGTATAATAGTTAAGAAGCTGCGTTATCAACCAAAGGAGGAATACAGATTGGGTCGTTACAGTCCGTTGGAGGTACGCTATAAGCGAGTGATTTTGAAGCTGAGCGGAGAAGCCCTTGCCGGGCAGCAGGGGAATGGCATCGATTATGATGTGGTGCTGGAGATCTGCAAAAACATTAAAACCGCAGTCCAAACTTTGGGCGTGCAAATGGGTGTCGTTGTCGGCGGCGGTAACTTTTGGCGGGGGCGCTCCAGTGGAAAAATGGATCGTACCCGTGCCGATCATATGGGAATGCTGGCCACTGTTATCAATGCCCTGGCACTGGCAGATGCGCTGGAATCGCTGGATGTACCGGTTCGTGTGCAGACCGCAATCACCATGGAGCAATTCGCTGAACCGTATATCCGTAACCGCGCAGTACGCCACATGGAAAAAGACCGTGTTGTGATCTTTGGCTGCGGTACTGGCAATCCGTTCTTTTCCACAGATACAGCCGCCGCGCTGAGAGCTGCCGAAATCGATGCCGATGCGATCCTGAAAGCTACCATGGTCGACGGCGTTTATGACAAAGACCCAAAGAAGTACCCCGATGCCAAGCGGTATAGCACTGTCAGCTTTTCGCAGGTGCTGGTGCAGAACCTTAATGTGATGGATATGACCGCAGCATCTCTCTGCCGCGAAAGCAAAATCCCGATCGTGGTATTCGATCTTTCTGATCCCGAGAATATTTGCCGTGCGCTGTGCGGCTATGATATTGGAACAATTGTGAAGGAGGCATAAAATAATGAACCCCGAACTGAAACTGCATGAGGAGAAAATGACCAAGACCATTTCTGTACTGCGTGAGGAACTTGCAGCCATCCGCGCTGGCCGCGCTAACCCTGCCGTGCTGGATAAGCTGGAAGTGGACTACTATGGCGTACCCACCCGTGTTAACCAGCTGGCCGCTGTATCTGTTTCGGAGGCCCGTACACTGGTCATTCAGCCATACGATAAGTCTACCCTTAAATCCATTGAGAAGGCCATTCAGGCTTCTGATATCGGTATCAATCCCAATAACGATGGTACTGTCCTGCGTCTTTTGTTCCCCCCTCTCACCGAAGAGCGCAGAAAAGATTTGGCAAAGAGCATCGCCAAGATGGGAGAAGAATCCAAGGTTGCGATCCGCTCCATTCGCCGTGATGCCAACGATAAACTGAAAGCAATGAAGAAAGCCAGTGAGATCACCGAAGATGATCTGAAAAACCTGGAGAATGATTGCCAGAAGATTACCGACAAGTACATCGCGGAGATCGATAAGATCACTGCCGAAAAAGAAAAAGAGATCATGTCCGTTTAATCGGCACCTACGGCCATCCACAAAAATTGTCAGCCTCACCGGCCGTTCCCGGTTGGTGGGGCTGATTTTGAATTTTGAATTATGAGCATAGGAGGGAGATTAGCAATGGGATATATGCCTAAGGATAAAACTGCTGTACCGCCCCCGACAGAATACCTCCCTCAACACATCGGCATAATTATGGATGGCAATGGCAGGTGGGCCAAGGCACGCGGACTGGCGCGTGAATATGGACACCGCTGCGGCAGCGAGGTCTTTATGGATATTGCCCGCTACTGCAAAAAAATCGGTATTCGTTACTTGACGGTATACGCCTTTTCCACGGAAAACTGGAAGCGTCCCGCACATGAAGTAGCAGTTATCATGCAAATGCTGCAGCACTATCTGGATGACAGTGAGCAGTATATCAAAGAAGAAATCCGTCTGCGTATCATCGGTGACCGCACCCGCCTAAGTGAAAGGTTGCAAAAGGCCATTGATAAGGCGGAAAAGGCCAGTGAGCATTTTGCCGATCTTACGGTTAATCTATCTGTTAATTACGGCGGCAGGGAAGAGCTGCTGCATGCCGCACGCATGATAGCACAGGACTGCAGCGCAGGAAAGAAAAACGCCACCCAGCTCGAATTTGCGGATTTGGAACAATACTTGTATACTACCGGGCAACCGGATCCTGATCTTATCATTCGGCCCAGTGGAGAAAAGCGCCTTTCTAACTTTATGCTATGGCAGAGTGCCTATGCTGAGTTTGTATTTATGGATGTATTGTGGCCAGATTTTACGCCACAACACCTGAATGAAGCTCTGTGGGAATATGTCGGACGGGATCGCCGTTTTGGAGGAATCAAATGAAAACACGGATCATTTCCGCATTGATTGGCCTTGTCATTTTGGGGGTCGCCATTGCGTTTTACGATACGATCATCTTTAATCTATTTATTGCCGTACTGGCGGCATCTATGAAGGCCACCATGCCGCCAACCTAACAAAAGAACACTGGCGTATCACGCTTTACAGTGTGTTGTTTGCTGTTCTTATTTTGCTTATTCCTCAAGGCAGATGCTACGCCATGCCGGCCGTGTATGCATTGGTCGTACTGGTATTTGCATATATCTTGGAACACCATAAGGTGTTCACTATCCGAGAAGGTGCTTACGCCCTGTTAATGGGAGTTGGTTTGCCGGTCGTATTTGATCTGATTCTTCAGCTCCGGGATCAGTTTGGCAACGAACAGGGGATTTTGTACCTTGCTTTTCTGCTTGGCAGTGCCTGGTGGAGTGATATTGGTGGCTATTTTACCGGGGTGCTGTTCGGAAAACATAAGCTCTGCCCGGAGATAAGTCCCAAAAAGACTGTAGAAGGACTCATTGGCGGTTTGGTCTTTGCCATTTTGGGCAATATAGGTATCATGGCGCTTATTGAACGGATAGCTGCACAGGGAATTGGCTATCTTGCCAGTCCGCTTACGCTTCATTTCGGCCGTATCTGCCTGCTTACTCCGCTGTTGGCACTGCTGAGTGTTGTGGGGGATCTTTCGTTCTCCATTATCAAGCGTACATACGGCATTAAAGACTATGGCAACCTGATGCCCGGCCACGGCGGTGTGCTGGATCGCTTTGACAGCGTACTGTTCATCACCCCCGCGGTATATTTCATCGCTACTTACTGGCCCATTGCTTTTTGATCTTAGGAGGCACATTTGAAAACCGTTATTCTCACCATTTTGGTCTTCGGCGTTATCATCATGCTGCACGAAAGCGGCCATTTTCTCTTTGCCAAGCTTTTTCATGTAAAAGTGGAGGAGTTTTCCTTTGGCATGGGACCGAAGCTGTGGAGCCGCATTAAACACGGCACACAGTATACCATTCGGGCGTTTCCCATTGGGGGATATGTCGCAATGGAGGGAGAAGATGACGCCGGGAGTGGCGCTGTTGTCCGGGAGGAGATCATCTCCACAGCAGAGGGGGACCCTCTGTATGAAAAACCAGCTTGGCAGCGCTTCATCATTATGGCTGCAGGCGCTATCATGAATGTGATCCTTGGATTTATCATTCTCATTGTCGTCACTGCGATGTCTGGCCTCATCGGTACCACAACAGTAGCGGTATTCGATGACGATTCTGTTTCTGCAAACTATCTGCAAGCTGGCGACGAGATCATCAAAGTAAATGGTTACAATACACGGTTTTATGGTGATGCCACCTTTCAAATGCTTCGTGACCAGGATGGAACGATTGATTTTACCTTGATCCGCGGCGGCGAAGTAATGGAGGTTACCGTCCCATTTAGGACTGAAGAACTTTCCGATGGCATTACAGGGATGCATATGGATTTCAAATTCCTTGGTGAACCGGTGAACTTTGGTAATACCATCACCTATGCCTGGCACTGGACTTTCTCTCTTGTTAAACAGGTGTGGTATTCTGTCATTGATGTTATTACTGGCCGGTATGGCTTGCAGGCAATCAGTGGGCCAGTGGGCACTGCGACGATTATCTCACAGGCATCCTCGCAGGGGCTTCGTTCTTTCCTGCTGCTTGTGGCATATATCACCATCAATGTTGGTGTATTTAATTTGTTACCGCTGCCAGCATTGGATGGCGGACGCATCCTGTTCGTTCTTATCGAAATGATTTTTCGTCGACCTGTACCTCCGAAGTTTGAGGCTTGGGTACACCGCATTGGCATCATTCTGCTGTTGGGACTTATTGCCATTGTCACATTCAGCGATGTAATAAAGCTCATTCATTAAAGCAGGGGAGGGAAGTACCATGCAGCGCAGAGCAACAAATACAGTCCATATTGGTGATATAGCAATCGGTTCTGGCCATCCCATAGCTGTGCAATCTATGCTATGCGCTGATTCCGCAGATATCGAAGCCAATGTTGCACAAACCCTGGCATTAAAAGAGGCTGGCTGTGATATCGTACGCCTGGCCATTCCCACTATGGATGATATCCGGTTGATCTCCGCCATTAAAAAAGAAGTGGATATCCCACTGGTTGCCGATATTCAGTTCGATTATCGGCTGGCAATTGCAGCTGTTGAAGCCGGCATTGATAAAGTACGAATCAATCCAGGCAATATTGGTGGGAGTGATCAAATTCACGCCGTAGTGGAAGCCTGCCGAGACCGTCACATTCCTATCCGGATCGGCGTTAACAGCGGATCGCTGGAAAAAGATATTTTGCAAAAATACGGCCGTCCCACAACGGAAGCTCTGGTTGAATCGGCACTGCGGCATATCCATTTGCTGGAGGACGAGCACTTTACCGATTATCTTATTGCCATTAAATCCAGCGATACCATTACAACAGTAGAAGCCAATCGGCTATTAGCGCAAAAGGTGGACTGTCCGCTGCACCTGGGTGTGACAGAAGCCGGCACTGAACGCATGGGGATTATTAAATCCAGTGCCGCCCTGGGGGCGCTGCTGTGTGAAGGCATTGGTGATACGATTCGTGTATCGCTTACTGCCAACCCCGTACGGGAGGTATATGCCGCCCGGGATATTTTGGCTGCGCTTGATTTGGAACGCAGCCGAGTTCAATTTGTATCCTGCCCCACCTGCGGCCGCTGTCGGGTCGATTTGTTCCGAATAGCAGAGGAAGCAGAGCAGGCACTTGCCATGGTGCATAAAGACATTAAAGTTGCAATAATGGGCTGTGCGGTCAATGGCCCTGGCGAAGCTGCTGATGCTGATATCGGCATTGCCGGTGGCAATGGGGAATTTCTGCTTTTCGCAAAGGGCAGACCATTGTATAAGGTTTCACCCGAGCAAGTAATATTTTCCCTGCTGGATGAAGTCGAAAAACTGTAAAGGAGAATAGCTTTGCAGAGATTTGAGGATGTATTCGGTAAATACATAGAAATAAGCTGCCATAACGCCCCACTACGAGAAAGCGAAGTGGTAGGATTACAAATTGCCACAGAGGACAATGCTATTCGCGTTGCCCTTTCTTCTCCATGCATTATTCCGTATTCTGCGATTGCTGATACTCAGCGCATTCTTTCCAT
>CALERQ010000230.1 GCA_937907305.1 uncultured Clostridia bacterium
AGCCAGCGAAAGCTCCCGGCAGAAGCCGAGCACCTTGGCCAGTATCGTGGTCAGCACCATGATGATGGCATGGACAGCGGTCTTGTTCATTTACTCATAGCTCCGTTACGAAATGTGATAAACGCCGCTTTACTGCAGCTTGCCAAAATTACTGAACGGGAAAAGGGTAAAGATCGCCCGCCCCTGGATGGACTCACCGGAAACATAGGGGTTCTCCCAGTAGCGGCTGTCCATGGAATTGGCCCGGTTATCGCCCATAAAGAGGTAGTACCCCTCCGGGACATCAAACTCGCTGGGGATGGCATACTGGTACACCACATAGCTTTCCTGCTGCACTTCCCCATTGATGGTCACCGTGCCGTTTTCATCGATCTCCACATGGTCGCCCGGCAGCCCGATGAGCCGCTTGATGAGGGTGGTGCCGGCCAGCTCCGGGGTCTCCGCCGTAAAGACGATGATATCCCCGCGCTCCAGCTTTTCCAGGTCATGCACCCGCAGCGCGAAAAGCGCGCTGTGCTCAGCTATGGTCGGCTCCATGCTGCCCGTGGGTACGATCGGCACAAAGAACACAAATTTCACGATCAAAAACAGCGCCAAAATCTCCAGCCCAAAGGGCAGGATCCACTCCTTATACAGCCGCTTAAAGGTCATGGGCTGCTTTTCTTTCTTTGGGGTGTTTTCAGGGTTATTTTCGCCGGTAGCCGGGGCGGTATTCTCCGGCTGGCCGGCATTCTCTATGATATCGGTCATGCTATATCCTCACAGTGTTTCTTTACTTCAGTATTTCCTTCAGGAAGCTCTCTCCGGCGATCTCCGCCTTGACGCCCAGGTATTCCGCCACGGTGGCGGCCAGGTCGGCATAGGTGCCCCGGGTACCAATATTGACTCCTGGCTTTACCTTTTCGCCGTAGGCCAGCATGGGCACATGCTCCCGGGAATGATCGGTACTGGGGGTGGAAGGGTCGCAGCCGTGGTCCGCCGTGATGAACAGCAGGTCATCGGGACGCAGCAGCGGCAGCAGCTCCCTCAGCTGCGCGTCAAATTCCGTCAGCGCGTTGGCATAGCCGTCCACATCGTTGCGGTGGCCGTACAGCATATCAAAGTCCACCAGGTTCACAAAGCACAGCCCCTCAAAATCCTTGGCGGCATAGTCCAGGGTGTGGTTCATGCCGTCGGTGTTGCTTTTGTTGCGCACCATCTCAGTAATGCCCTGCCCGGCAAAAATATCATAGATCTTTCCTACGCCAATGGAGGCCAGTCCCGCCGCCTGGATGTAATCCAGCAGCGTTTTCTTCGGCGGCTTCAGCGAAAAATCATGCCGGTTGCTGGTACGGGTATAGTTGGGGTATTCCCCCACATACGGCCGCGCAATGACCCGTCCGACACCCAGCTCCGGCCCCTGCAGCATTTCCCGGGCCTCCTCACAGATGTGATACAGCTCCTCCACCGGCACATCGGCCTCATTGGCCGCGATCTGGAACACGCTGTCCGCCGAGGTATAGCAGATCAGCCCGCCGGTCTCCTTCTGCTCCCGGCCGTAGTCCTTTATCACCTCGGTGCCGGAATAGGGCTTATTGCACAGCACCTTACGCCCGGTCTTTTCCTCAAAGGCCTTGATGAAATCTTCGGGAAAACCATTAGGGAAAGTAGGCATCGGCTGGGGCGAAATGACACCCGCCAGCTCCCAGTGGCCGATGGTGGTATCCTTGCCGCGGCTCTTTTCCGCCATGCGGCCGTAGGCGCCCACCGGGGCCGCCGCCGGGGTACCGCAGCCCACCTCATCAATATTAAAAATGCCCATTTTGGTCAGCATCGGGATATCCAGCTTGGAGGATGTGGTGCAGGCGCGCAGGGTATTGCTGCCCGCATCGCCAAAGTCTGCGCTATCCGGCATCTCGCCGCAGCCGCAGCTATCCAGTACAATGAGAAAAACGCGTTTTTCCATAGTCTATACTCCTTGCTCCCCACGCCGCGGCGCGGGGTTATATTTCGGGAGATTTTCCCAATGCTTTATTGTATCACATTCTTGGCATAAAGGGAAGTGAACATTCCTTAAACTTTCCCTTTTTACGCCCCACTCATACCTTGTGCGGAGACAACATTTCCGCCCTGCTTATTTATGCGGCAAAAATCCCGGCCCTGTTCTACATCGGTTTTTGCAGAATCCCTCATCCTCCCATGCCTTGTGCGAAAGCAACATTTCTCCCCTGTTTATTCATGCAATAAAAATCCAGGCCCTGTTCTACAATGGTTTGCGCAGAACCGTTCATCCTTCCCTGTCTTGTTGCGCAACAAAAAATTCACTCATCCTGGAATCGTTCCTGCCCGGCCCGCTCCCTCGGCCAGCCTGTGCAGAATCCAGGATCCGGCCCGCAGGGCAGCCCGCCCTCCGGGCAGGCTCGGCGGCCTCCGGCCTCCGGCTCCGGCTGCGCCGGAGCGCCCTGCGGGCCTCCACTCGCCTTCCCCACTTCCCGGCAGATGTCCTCTTCTTCCTCCCTTTTTCCAGGAAACTCGCCCTCCTCCCCTATAAAAGCCGTCCCTTTTCCCCCTCTCAAAAAAGCCCCCATCTTTTACGGAACCTTTACAATTCTGGGAATGTATGGGTGCATATTGCATGAATACTGGATGGCGCAGGATAAGATTGCATCAAATCAGTGAAATATTGCGTCCGCGGGGGCCGGTTCCACCGGCGTTTTGTGGCGGTTCTCTTTGACAGATGCGGCAAAAAAGACTACAATGAGAGTTAGAAATTTGCCGCAAGGAGGCCCCGCCATGAAGCAGTATGTTATCGCCCTGGATCAGGGTACCACCAGTTCCCGCGCCATCCTGTTCGACCGGGATCAGAATATCATCGCCATGGGACAAAAGGAGTTCCCCCAGCACTACCCCAAGGCCGGCTATGTGGAGCATGACCCCATGGAGATCTACTCCTCCCAGTACGGCGTGATGGTGGAGGTGCTGGCCAAAAGCAATGTCCAGCCGGAAGAAATCGCCGCCATCGGCATCACCAATCAGCGGGAAACCACCATCGTGTGGGATAAGGAAACCGGCCGTCCCATCTACAATGCCATTGTCTGGCAGTGCCGCCGCACCGCCCCCCTGTGTGAGGAGCTCAAACGCCAGGGCCTGGAGGACTACATCCGCGAGCACACGGGCCTCCTCATCGATGCCTATTTTTCCGGCACCAAGATCAAGTGGATCCTGGATAATGTGCCGGACGCCCGCAAAATGGCCCAGGAGGGCCGCCTGCTTTTCGGCACGGTGGATACCTGGCTCATCTGGAAGCTGACCGGCGGGCGCGCGCATGTGACCGACTACACCAACGCCAGCCGTACCATGCTGTATGATATCCGCCACATGTGCTGGGATAAAAAAATCTGCGAAGCGCTGGAGATCCCCATGAGCATGCTGCCGGAAGTCAAACCCTCCAGCGCCATTTACGGCACCATGAACTACGCCGGCGTGGAGATCCCCATTGCCGGGTGCGCGGGCGACCAGCAGGCCGCGCTCTTTGGGCAGACCTGCTTTGCCCCGGGCGAAGCGAAGAATACATACGGCACCGGCTGCTTCCTGCTTATGAACACCGGGACGGATATTTTCCAGAGCAAAAACGGCCTGGTGACCACCATGGCCGCCAGCGCCGATGGCACCGCCCGCTATGCCCTGGAGGGCAGCGTTTTCATC
>CALERQ010000231.1 GCA_937907305.1 uncultured Clostridia bacterium
CCCGCTGGCCCCGCTTTGCGGGGCGGCCTGCGGCCGTTTCCCGCCCTCAGTACAAACCCATATCAAACAGGGAGCCCCAGGAAAAAGTGCTGGCTGGCCCCATGCGGCCGCCCGGTACCGCGATTGAAAAATCGCCGCCGGGCATATCAGCTGGCCCTTGGCCTGTAACCGCGCATTCCCATCAAACTTACCGGGAAAGGCAGGATATTACGATGCAAAAAAATAAGCCCGGCGGCCGGTTCTGGCTGGCCCTCACGGTGTTTTCGCTGGTGGGGCAGGTGGCCTGGGTCGTGGAAAACATGTACTTCAATGTGTTCATCTATAAGATGTTCCACGCCACCGCCGCCCAGATCAGCCTTATGGTCGCCGCTTCGGCCGTTGTGGCCACCCTCACCACCATCCTCATCGGCGCCCTCAGCGATAGGGTAGGCAAGCGCAAAATTTTTATCTGCGTGGGGTACCTGCTGTGGGGCATTTCCATCCTCAGCTTTGCCCTCATCCGGGTGGATGTCATCAGCCCCATGGTTTCGGCGGGCGTGGCGGTCACCACCGTCTGCGTCAATCTCACCATCATCATGGATTGCGTTATGACCTTCTTCGGCTCCACCGCCAATGATGCCTGCTTTAATGCCTGGCTTACCGATAGCACCGATGATACCAACCGCGGCGCTGCGGAGGGCATCAATGCCATGATGCCCATGATGGCCATTTTGGTGGTGTTCGGCGGCTTTATGTTCTTCGATCTGGAGCAGGCCGCAAGCTGGGTCACCATCTTTACCGTTATCGGTGTGGTGGTCATCCTCATCGGCATTGCCGGCTTCTGGCTCATCCGGGAACCAAAAGTCACCCCTTCGCCGGCCGGCAGCTACTGGGGCAGCATTTTGTATGGCTTCCGCCCCTCGGTCATCCGCCAGCATAAGGTGCTGTATCTCACCCTGCTGGCCTTCGCGGGCTTCGGCATCTCCATCCAGGTTTTCATGCCCTATCTTATCCTCTACTACGAAAAGTCCCTGGGCATGACGAACTATGTCCTGGTCATGGCCCCGGCCATTGTGCTGGCGGCGGTGTTCACCGCCTTTTACGGCCGCCGGTACGATACCCACGGCTTCCGCCGCTCCATCCTGCCGGGCATTGCCCTGCTGATGGCAGGCTACCTTGCGCTGTACTTCACCCGTGATACCCTGCCGGTCTTTTTCGGCTCCCTTTGCATGATGATGGGTTATCTCTCCAGTACCGCCATCTTTGGTGCCATGATGCGTACCTACACCCCGCCGGAGCAGGTGGGTCTGTTCCAGGGCCTGCGCATTGTGGCACAGGTGCTGGTACCAGGGGTCATCGGCCCTGCCATCGGTGCCGCGGTGCTCAGGGATGCCGAGCTTGTGGTCAATGGCGATGGCACCACCTCCTTCCTCCCCAATGCGAATATCTGGCTGGCGGCCTTTGCGGCCGGGGTGGTGCTGTGCGGCCTGCTGGCACTGCTCTTTGCCCGCCTGAAGAAAGATGTCCCCGCCCGAAAAACCACCTGAAAAACGAACCGTCCGCCGGTATGCCAGCGGGCGGTTTTTGCGGCCCTGCGGCGCCTCTCAATATTTTACATTCGATAAATCCACCCATTCGGTAGAAGTTTTCCCCACTTTTCACATGGTTTTCCACATCCTATGGTCGCTTTTCCCCGCATAAATGCCCCAAAACCCGGTTCATTTCGCCGGTTTTCCACATTTTCCACCCCATCCGTGGGGACTTTTCCTCGGAAAAATGGTCTCCCACGCTCGCTCCCTGCGACCCGGGTCTCCATCCATCCATCGAACAATCGCTGTCCTTGCCGCCTTGCGGTGCCCGAAAAAATCATCGCGCTGCTCGCTTGCTCGATTTTTTCGACCGCTGCGGATGCTCCGCCTCGCTGTATCCGCCACCGGCGGCGCTCAGCTTCGCATCCCGTGCCCCAGCCGCTGCGACCCGCCCCCACCCCCAACCCCCTCCCCCAGGGGAGGGGGCCAAAAAACAGGGCCCCCGAATTTCTCCGGGGGCCCTTAATCTGTTATTTTTTTAGTCCACCAGCGCGGCTTCCGCCCCGGTGTGCTCCTCGTCCGCGGCATCCACCCCCGCGTTCGGGTCGTTGATGAGCGGATTGGCCACCGCCGGATCCAGCATCACCTTTTTGGGCGGCTCCAGCAGCATGGCCGGGTTCATCAGCATCCGGCGCAGCAGCCGCATCGAGTTGGCATAGTAGTATCCATCGCAGATGCGCTCGTCATTCACGATCTTCATGCCCACCGTCCGTCGCACCGTCGCGCCGCCGTTTTCATCGTAAACGGTGTGCCGCTCCCGCTTGCCCATGGCAATAAAGGTGCTGTAGGTGCCCAGCTCGGTCAGGTGGTGGTAAATGGGCCCAATGCCCAGCGAACCGACATTGGTATACATGGCGCTGCAGTGCCAGGGGCTGGCCTGCACCAGCTTTTGGGGCAGCCAGCCGCGGTTGTCCAGGAAGTGGATCATCGAAACCGCGAAGCGGAACAGCCACGCCGGCAGCTTGCCCAGGATACCCGCCACCGCATCAATGCCGGTGCCTTCCTCATGGTTCATCGCCTCATCAATGGCTTCCTCCAGCCGCCGCTGCACATCCACCAGGGTGTCCCGCGGGTCAAAGCTCGGCTTGATCATCGTTTCCTCGCCGTCATCGCTCATGGTGCGCTTTATGGCAATGGAAATGGTGATGGAATTGTGGGCATACAGCTTATTGTGCACCACAAAGCGGTTCAGCGCCGGCCGCTGGCCTATCATCCGCACCATCGCCGCCACAAATATCGTCATCATCGAGATATTGGGCATATCCTCTTTGTGCGCCTTCAGGAAGTCCATCATCGGCTCCACATCCAGCGTTTCCTCGTAGTAGTTCTGGCTGTCCAGCCGTGTACGCATAATAAAGGGCACCACGGTAAAAAACAGCGGCACATTGCGCAGCTTCCAGCCATCCTTACGGTCACCGGGCATTTTTTTGTAGTAATCTCTCATCATTGGGGCAGCACCTCTCTTTGCGGATAAAATGAGTCTTGTCACAGATCCTCGTTTACAGATTCTTTATCCTCTTATCTCAGTATAGCAATTCTGTCCCCAAATTACAACCATCCCGCGGCATAAAATCACGCATTGGCAACGCCGCTTTTTTGTGGTATGATATTCTATTATAGTATGCGCTATGCCCATTCCGCCTGCCGGCGGCGCCTTCCTCGGCGCGTCGGGCGCAACCTCCGCTTGAGTCAGACTGACCCTGCGCTTTGCTTCGGGCAGTCCTCCCCGCTGCGGAGCGCCCTCCTTTCCCCACAAGGTCTTGCGACCTTGCGGGGACCCCATTAGTCCCGCACCCCAACCACCGCGACCCCTTTACACCAAATTTCACCTCGCCTTAAAGGCTCCCCTGTGTAAGGGGAGCTGGCACGGCGTAGCCGTGACTGAGGGGTTGTTGGCACAAACTAAGGCGATAGTTTCTTCTCGCCTTCGGCGTCGCAAAGCCTTGTTTATGTCTTAGTTTGTACGCCTGCCGGCGGGGCGGCACTTTTGTACCGCCAAAAGTGCCCAAAAGCGGCTTGGGGCAAGCCCCAAGACCCCAAACGCACCGGAACGCCCGCTCGGAAAGCCAAAGGGCGGCTTCCCGAAGCGTGGGCTAAACGGTGCTTATAAGGGGCTGTGGGCACATCTGCCCCCTCTCCCTCCCCTCCCCCGAGGCGGGGGAGGGGGTTCCTAGCCCAATCTCTGCTTGTTTTACTTCAGCGCTTGGCAAGTGCTGACTGCGATGCCCATTCCTCGGAAAAACCAGCGCCCGCACCCTCTCACCGCGACCCATTACTCCGTAAACTCTCATCAAAAAAGGAAGTGTCCCCATGCGTGATACCATCGCCGCCATCGCTACCGCCACCGGCGGGGGAGTGGGTATGGTGCGTCTTTCCGGCCCGCAGGCCCTTGCCGTGGCCGGCCGGGTGTTCCGCCCCATGAATCCCGCCAAATCCCCGGAAACCATGCCGGGCTATACCGGCGCGTTCGGCCGCGTCTATCATGGGGAGCAGCTCCTGGATGAAGCCGTGCTGTTCGTCTACCACGCCCCCCATAGCTATACCGGCGAGGATGTGGCCGAGCTCTGCTGCCACGGGGGGGAGTTTGTGCTGTCGCAGGTGCTGGCCGCTGTTATCGCCGCTGGGGCCCGCCCGGCCGAAGCGGGGGAGTATACCCGCCGCGCCCTGATGAACGGCCGCATGACCCTCACCGAGGCCGAAAGCGTCATTGATATTTTGGCGGCACAGAACAGCCAAAGCCTCCGGGCCGCCCTCGGCGCCATGGAAGGCGCCCTCCACCGGGAGGTGCTGGCCGCCGCCGATACCCTCACCGATTGCTGCGCCCATATCTCCGCCTGGATCGATTATCCCGAGGAGGATGTGGAGGAGGTTTCCGCTCCGGTTCTGCTGGCGCGGTTAAATCTGGTAGAGGCCACCCTTTCCCGCCTGGAGCAAAGCTGGCAGCAGGGACAAATGGTGCGGCAGGGCATCGCCACCGCCATCATCGGCAGCGCCAATGTCGGCAAATCCACCCTGATGAATCTCCTCTCCGGCCGGGAGCGCAGTATCGTCACCGCCATCCCCGGCACCACCCGGGATGTCATCGAGGAAACCGTCCGCCTGGGGGATCTCACCCTCCGCCTTTCCGATACCGCAGGACTGCGACAAAGCGATGACCCTGTCGAACAAATCGGGGTGGAGCGCAGCCGCCGTGCCCTGGCTCAGTGCGATCTGATCCTGGCGGTCTTTGATGAAAGCCGCCCTCTCACCCCTGAAGAACGCGAATGGCTCCCGCAGCTTTCGGGCCGGGCCGCCGTTGTCATCTATAATAAGCAGGATCTTCCCCCCGCCCTCACGGCGGAGGAAAAAGCGGCCATTGCCGCCGTGGCGCCCGTTTCGGTTTCCATCAGCGCCGCCGCCGGTACCGGCCTTGCGGAACTCACCGAAGCCATCCGGCAGGTGGTCGGCCTTTCCCACTTCGATCCCACTGCGGCCATCATCGCCAACGCCCGCCAGCTGGAATGCATCACCGCCGCCCGCCGCAGCCTGGGGGAGGGCATTGAAGCCCTCACCGCCGGCGAGACCCTCGATGCCGTTTCGGTCTGCCTGGAGCAGTCCGCCGATGCCCTGCTCACCCTCACCGGCCGCCGCGCCAGTGCGGAAGCCATCGACAAGGTATTCGAGCAGTTCTGCGTGGGCAAATAAGTTCCGCCTGCCCGGCGGGGGATAGTTTGTAGTCGCCTTCGGCGGGGCGGAGTCACCGGAGGGTGACAGCCTGTACGGCTCGCCGCCGGGGCCCTACTTTTCTATGAAGAAAAGTAGGCAAAAGTCATT
>CALERQ010000232.1 GCA_937907305.1 uncultured Clostridia bacterium
TGGGGCACAGCCCCAAGCGTATTTTGGTTCCTTTTGTACGCACAAAAGGAACGCCACGGCGGCGAGCCGTACAGACTTTGCACCCTGCAAAATCTCCGCGACGCCGCCAGGCGACTACCTGCTTTAACCTCGCAAAAGACCCTGCCCACCTTTCTCCAATAGAAGTTTTTATTCTTTTCCCCAAAAAGAAGCAGCCGGCTCCCGCCGACTGCTCATTTTTTCACTTATTACAGTATCCCGGTATCCTGCTTGGTGATCCGGTCGCAGCCCATGTAGGGGCGCAGCACCTCCGGCACGGTAATGCTGCCGTCCGGGTTCTGGTAGTTCTCCATGATGGCTGCCACGGTACGGCCTACCGCCACACCGCTGCCGTTCAGGGTGTGCACCAGCTTGGCCTTGTCCTTGGGGTTCTCCTTGTAGCGGATGGAAGCCCGCCGTGCCTGGAAATCCTCAAAGTCGCTGCAGGAGGAGATCTCCACATACCGGCCGTAGCTCGGCATCCACACCTCTATGTCATAGGTCTTGGCGCTGCTAAAGCCCAGGTCGCCGGTGGAAAGCACCACCACACGGTAGGGCAGGCCCAGCAGCTGCAGCACGCGCTCCGCGTCGTGGGTCAGCTTTTCCAGCTCGGCATAGCTTTCCTCGGGCTTGGTAAATTTAACCAATTCCACCTTGTTAAACTCATGCTGCCGGATCAGACCGCGGGTGTCACGCCCGGCGCTGCCCGCCTCGCCGCGGAAGCAGGCCGAATAGGCACAGAAGCTCATCGGCAGCTTGCTGCCATCGATGATGTCGCCGCGGTACATGTTGGTCACCGGCACCTCCGCCGTGGGGATCAGGTAGTAATCCAGTCCCTCCAGCTTATACATATCCTCGGCAAACTTGGGCAGTTGCCCGGTGCCGGTCATGCTGTCCTTGTTGGCAATAAAGGGCGGGAAGATCTCGGTATAGCCGTGGGCGCTGTGGGTATCCATAAAGAACGCGATGACACTGCGCTCCAGGCGGCAGCCCAGCCCCCGGTAGAAGTGGAATCGCTTGCCGGTCACCTTAGCGGCAGTCTCCGGGTCTAGGATGCCCAGATCAGCGCCCAGGTCCCAGTGGGCCTGCGACTCATAGTCAAAGTGGGTCGGCTCGCCCCAGCGGCGCAGCTCCACATTTTCAGTATCGTCCTTCCCGATCGGCACGCTCTCATTGGGGATATTGGGGATGGCATGGATGATGATATCCTGCTTTTCCTCCAGCTCGGCCAGCTTGGCGCCATCCTCGGTGATCTTATCGGAAAGCTCCTTCATCTCCGCCAGAATGGGGGCAACATCCTTGCCCTCCTTCTTGTACTGCGGTATCAGCTTGGAGACCCGGTTCTGCTCGGCCTTCATGTTATCCACCGCCGCATTAATGGCGCGCCGCTCCACATCGATCTCCAGGATCTCATCGATCTCCTTGTCCATGTCCTTGTTGCGGCTCTTCATCGCAGCCTTTACCCGCTCCGGGTCCTGTCTTATTACCTTAATATCCAGCATCAGAATCTACCTTCCTTCTGTTTGTTTCTATCCGTTTATTATACCCACTTGCTTTCCACTTGGCAAGCTTTTTCGCGTCCTACGCACACTTTTCTATAAAAATCCGGTCCCAGCCTGGGCCAGTCCCCGCAAACCGCTTTCCCTTACCCGCAGGCCGGCGCATATCCGCCCGGCCCATCCGGCAACAAAGTCCGCAGCCGCGCTTTTTCCCGGCTTTCACAGCATCCAGGCTTACGGCCCGCAGGGCAAACCGTCCTCCGGACGGTTTCGGCGGCTCCGCCGCCTGCGGCCGCCTCCGGCGGCCGGCCCTGCGGGCCCGCCCTCCGCGCGTCCCAGCGCCCGGCCACTCAGTCGCCGTCCAGCAGCTTGTCCACCAGATCGATCAGATCATCCTCATCACTGTACGCTATCGTCAGGATGCCCCCCATCCCCTTGCGGTTGATGGTCACCCGGCGTCCCAGCTCCTCCTGCAGGGCCAGCTGCATCTCCCGCAGCTCCTTGTCACCCCACGGGTCCTCGTTGGCGTTCGTTTTCCTCTCCGCCGCCTTTTTGGCCGCGTTGCGCTCTTTCTTCAGGGCAGTCTCCAGCTCCCGCACATTCAGCCCCCGGAGCACCACATCATTGCCCCACCGGATCGCATCCAATTCCGGCAGGCTGGCCAGCAGCCGGGCATGCCCCGCCGTCAAAAAGCCCTCGTCCAGCTGCATTTTTACCTCCTTCGGCAGGTTCAGCAGGCGCAGGGCATTGGCCACCACCGGCCGGGACTTCCCCAGCCGCGCCGCCACTTCCTCCTGGGTCATGCCGCTGTGCTCCATCAAGCTGCGGTAGCCCTCGGCCTCCTCCAAGGGGGTCAGGTCCTGCCGCTGCAGGTTTTCTATCAGCGCCAGCTCCCGCACCTTGGCGTCATCCGCCTCTATCACGATTGCCGGGATCTCACTCAGACCAGCCATCCGACTGGCCCGCCAGCGCCGCTCCCCCGCGATGATCTGATACACCCCGCCGGGCAGCGCGCGCACCACCACCGGCTGCAAAATACCATGCTCCCGGATGGAATCCGCCAGCTCCGCCAGTGCGTTCGGCTCAAAGGCCTTTCTCGGCTGGTCCTTATTGGGCTCAATATCGGAGACGCGCAGCGTCATCAGGCTGCTGCTCTCCGCCGTTTCGTTATCCAGGAACAGGGCATCCAGGCCCTTTCCCAATCCGCTTTTCTTTGCCATAGGTTCCTCCCTCTTTTATCACGATTTCTTCTCGCCTGTCGGCGTCGCGTGGTTTTACAAAAGATTTTCATTTGTACGCCTGCCCGGCGAGGGGTTACTTTTCTATGAAGAAAAGTAACCAAAAGTCACTCGGGGGGAACCCCGAGACCCCCTACGCATCGGTACGCCCCGACCGGAAGGCTTACAGCCTCCCGGATCTGGGGATAGACGATGCTTATAAGGTTGATTTTTAATTTGGTTTCTGCACACCAATCGCAGAAAGTCACGCTGCCAAGCCTATGAGTTGAACAAGCAGCTATTTGCCCAGACGGCCCCTCCCCCGCCACGGGGGAGGGGAACGGGGTGGGGGCAGATGCGCCGCTGCTACTTTGGGAGCGTATCTGTGCGCAGTACGGACGATGCTTTGCATCGTTCGTATCCAGCACTGCAAGCGACAGAAAGGGGTTCGTCAAGGGGGAATCTGTCCCCCTTGACCGTGTTTTGCCTACTTTTGCACGAACAAAAGTAGGCCCCCGCCGGGTAGGCGTACCGGCTTTGCACCCTGCAAAATATCCACCCCGCCGTCAGGCGACCACAAACCTGTTTCCCCCTGCACCAAGTGTGAGTGGCTCGCGAAAATGTTTCACGTGAAACATTTTTACTTCCGGTTGCGCTCCAGCAGTTCCTCCGCTACCCGCTGGTAGGCCAGCGCGCCGCGGTTTGCCTTATCGTAGTAACAGATCGGCTCGCCATAGCTGGGCGCTTCGGAAATGCGCACGCTTCTTGGCACTGTGGAGCGGAACACCTTATCCGCAAAGTACTTCTTGATCTCCCCCACCACCTGATTGGTCAGGTTCAGGCGGCTGTCGTACATCGTCAGCAGCACGCCCTCCACGGTGATGGAGCTGTTATACAGCCGCTTGACGGTGCGCACCGTCTGCATCAGCTGCGTCAGGCCCTCCAGGGCGTAGTATTCACACTGGATGGGAATGAGGATGGAATCGCTGGCAGTCAGGGCGTTTACGGTGATAAGCCCCAGCGAGGGCGGACAATCAATAAAGATAAAGTCATAGTCCTCCTTCACCCGCAGCAGCGCCGCCCGCAGAGATTTGGCCCGGTTTTCCTTTTCCACCAGCTCTATCTCGGCGCCGGCCAGGTCTATATTGCTGGGCAGGATGGAAAGCCCCTTGAACCGCGTGGGCAAAATAGCCTCGGCCGCGCCGCTCTCCTCCATCAGCACATGGTAGCTGGAAATCTTCACTTCCCGCTTATTGATCCCAACGCCGCTGGTGGCGTTTCCCTGCGGGTCCAGGTCCGCCAGCAGCACCCGGCAGCCCAGCTGCCCCAGTGCCGCCGAAAGATTGACCGCCGTAGTGGTTTTCCCCACGCCGCCCTTTTGGTTGATGATCGCGATGATTTTCCCCATTGATGTGCCTCCTTCGGGTCGATTGTCCCCATTATAGCACACAATAATTCCCCTTGGGAACCCTTTCCCCCGCAAAAATGTTTCACGTGAAACATTTTCGCGATCCACTCACACTTTTATGCTGGGGGAGAGCAGCTGCCCTGCTTAGGGGCCGGCTAAAAATCCGGACCCTTTCCTGGGGTAATTTTTGCAAAGGGCAATTCTTATGCGGGGGCCAGTTTGTAGTCGCCTGGCGGCGTCGCGAAGATTTTGCAGGGTGCAAAGCCAGTACGCCTGCCCGGCGGGGTTACTTTTCTATGAAGAAAAGCAAAAGATATTTATTTAGGTCAAGATTGTTGTCGCCTGTCGGCGTCGCGGAGCCTTTTGCAAAGGCATAGTTAGCACGGCTACCG
>CALERQ010000233.1 GCA_937907305.1 uncultured Clostridia bacterium
GATAGCCGCGCTGCTGCTCGGTATCCTCGATCCAGCGCTGCAGGAGCTGCACCACACGGGCGCCCTTGGGCAGCAGCACCGGCAGACCCTGACCGATGACATCGACGGTGGTGAAGTATTCCAGCTCACGACCCAGCTTGTTGTGGTCACGGCGGCGGGCTTCCTCCAGCGCGGCAAGGTGCTCTTCCAGCATGCTGCGCTTGGGGAAGGCGCAGCCGTAAATGCGGCTGAGCATCTTGTTCTTCTCGCTGCCGCGCCAGTAGGCGCCGGTGCAGCTGGTCAGCTTGACCGCCTTGACGGGGCCGGTGGACATGAGGTGGGGGCCGGCGCACAGGTCGGTGAAATCGCCCTGGCGGCGGAAGGCGATGGCTTCGCCCTTGCCGGCGTGCTCCTCGATGAGCTCCAGCTTATAGGGCTGATCGGCCATCAGCTTTTTGGCCTCCTCCACCGGCAGGGAGAAGCGCTCGATGGGCAGATCCTGCTTGGCGATGGCGGCCATTTCGGCCTCCAGCTTTTCCAGGTCCTCCGGGGTGAAGGGGGTGGGGACATCGAAATCGTAGTAGAAGCCATCCTCGATGGCAGGGCCGATGGCGAACTTGGCGCCGGGGAACAGGTGCTGCACCGCCTGGGCCAGGATGTGGGAAGCGGTGTGATTGAAGGCGCGCTGGCCCTGCTCATCCTCAAAGGTGAGGATCTCCACGGCGCAATCGTGGTCCAGCAGATCGCAGAGATCCGCGACCTTGCCATCCACCAGGGCGCAGCAGGCATTGCGGTACAGGCCCATGCTCAGTTCCTTGGTAAAATCGGCGATGGACTGGGGAGCGGCCAGCTCCTTGACCGAACCATCTTTCAGGGTAATTTTGATCATGATAAATTTCCTCCATTTCTGGTCATTGATGAATTGATGCGGAAGATCCCAAAGGGGCGGCGAGGGAAAATAGGATGATGGCAAGGAGGCGGGTGACGGCATACTCTTGTCCGGTGAAACCGGACTGATGTATGGCGAACCCCCGACACAGCCAGCGCCGGTTTTCACCGCCGCCGAAAACGGGAAAATAAAAACGGCTGCTTTCTTCCTGCGAAGAAAACAGCCGGGGTGAGACAAAATATCCCACGGTTCCACCCGAATCGGATCGGCGAAAGCAATCCACTTCATTGCGGCGGGTAACGGGGCCGGGCCGGCGGTGATTTGGCACCGCGCTGGAAAAGGCGGTCCGCAATTCCTCATTCTCCTGCGGACGGTTGCAGCCTGTGCCGTCCGCTCTCTGGCAGGAGTGCCGGGGCGCGGGTAACTTTTCTCGTAGCGCTTTGGGATTTATGCGGTTATTGTAGTCCTTTCGGCCGGCGATGTCAAGAGGTTTTCTCCTCTTTTTCGTCATCGGCTTGCTCCACCATCTCCACCGCTTCGGCGGCCTCGGCCTCCACGGCCTCCACCGTTTCCACGGCATCCACCACATCGGCCTGGGCGGCGGTGGGAGCCATACCCTGGGCGGCCAGGCGCTCGGCACGGCGGCGCTTCATGGCATCGTAGGCATCCTGCATTTCCTGCTTGCGTTCGGCCATGACTTCCTGCCGCAGGCGGATGGCTTCCTCACGCTCCTGGCGGTAGATCTCCTGCTGTTCCTCGCTGCTGTCACGCTTGAGCGCCACGATGCCGAAGCCCAGCAGCACCACCAGGACGACCAGGATGACCAGGTGGAACCAGGTGAACTCGTATTTGCCGATGACGATCTGCGGATCCAGCTCCATGGTGCCATTGAGCACCGCGGAACCGATGCCGATGGCGGCAAAGAAGATGATGAAAATGGTGTTCCAAAGTCTTTGGTGTTTTTTATAGCCCTCGTAGATCTTTCTGGATTCTTTTCTATTGGTTTTTGCCATGTTCCCTCTCCCCATCAAACGAAAATTTGGATAGATTATATCATAGCGCGGCGGCATTTGCAAGAAAAAGTCCCCGCCGAAAAGCGGGGACAGGGAAAATGGCCGGTTTAGCCGGGGGGCCAGGTCATATCCCGGCCGGAGAGCACATGGAAATGCAGATGCTGCACCGTCTGGCCGGCCTGCTCGCCACAGTTGGTGACCACGCGGTAGCTCTGCCAGCCGTGCTCGGCGCAGATGCGGGCGATGGCGGCGAAGATATGGGCCACGGTCCCGGCATTTTCCGGGGTGATCTCGGCCGCGGAGGCGATGTGTTCCTTGGGAATGACCAGAAAGTGGGTGGGTGCCTGGGGATCGAGATCATAGAAGGCGAGGACCTTATCATCCTCGTACAGCTTGTTCGAGGGGATCTCGCCGGACGCGATCTTGCAGAAAATACACATGAAGGAAGGCTCCTTTCCGGGGATTTAGAGGGGCTGGGGAAAACGGGTGGGCGCGACGGAGGGAAATTGGCCGGTGGCAAAGCGGGGGCGAAGGCATACTCTTGCCCGCTGGAGGCGGGCTGATGTATGGCGAGCCTCCAACGCAGCCAGCGGCGATTTCCACGGAGGAGCGCCGTAAACGCGCTTCTCACTGAGCCGGCCGAGAGGGGCGCGGCGAAGGGAAAGGGTGCCCGGCAAGAAGCGCCCGCAGGCAGGCTGTTGTACGATGAAATTGTACTTATGCCTGTCAAGGGCAGCGACGACGCCGGGGGCGCTTTCCACGGAGGAGCGCCGTAAAAAGGCGCCGCAAAAATCAGATCAGTTCGGGCAGGTGGGTGAGGGCTTCGGCGATCTTTTCGGGATCGCCG
The DNA here is from genome assembly GCA_937907305.1 of uncultured Clostridia bacterium. Lineage (GTDB taxonomy): Bacteria > Bacillota > Clostridia > Oscillospirales > Ruminococcaceae > Angelakisella. Next base: position 2,729 of record CALERQ010000233.1, read on the forward strand.
GCACCGCCCATGGCGCTATCGGGACGGCCGCCGCCATTGCCGCCGGTGAGCTGGCAAAGGGCGCGGACAAGCTTACCGGCGTTGACACCGGCTTTCACGGCTTCGGCGCCGCAGGCCACGGCGATGGTGCCCTTGCCGCCAAAGACGCTGCCCAAAGCGATAACGGCATCGGGGTGGTTGCCGCGGGCCTCATCGATCATGAGGCGGAGGGCGTCGGGCTTCATTTCGCCGGGCATGCCGGTGACGACCCGCAGGCCCTTGACGGTAACGGCATTCTTGAAGAGATCGGCGGCGGCGGAAGCAGCCATCTTGTTTTCCAGATCGGCCAACGCCTTTTCCTTGGCCTTCAGCTCGGTCATGACCTGCGCGGTCTTCTGAGGCAGTTCGGCGGGGCTGCCCAGCTTGAGGTTCTGGGCGGCGGTATTCATCAGGGCCTGGTTTTCGGCCATGTATTCCAGCACGCCGCGGCCGGTCACGGCCTCGATACGGCGGATACCGGCGGCCACGCTGGATTCCTTGAGGATCTTGAAGAGGCCGAGCTTGGCGGTGTTATCCACATGGGTGCCGCCGCACAGCTCGATGGATTTATTATTGGCATTGACCACCCGAACGGTATCGCCGTACTTTTCGCCAAAGAGGGCCATAGCGCCCATCTTCTTGGCTTCCTCAATCGGCATCTCGGTGGTGGTGACGGGGTTGGCTTCCAGGATGAGCTCATTGACGCGGGCTTCCACCTGGGCCAGCTCCTCGGGGGTCACAGCGGAGAAGTGGCTGAAATCGAAACGGCAGACCTTATCATCGACCAGGGAACCGGCCTGATGGACATGGTCGCCCAGGACCTCCTGCAGCGCCTTTTGCAGCAGGTGGCAGGCAGTGTGGTTGCGCATGATATCCATGCGGCGGTTTTCATCCACCGCGGCGGTAACGGTATCGCCCATGCTGAAGGTGCCATGGGTAACGGTGCCAACATGGATGAAGTGGCCGGAGCCGGATTTGCGGGTATCGGTGACGGTAAAGACATTCTCGCCGCAGGTGATGGTGCCGCTATCACCCACCTGGCCGCCCATTTCGGCATAGAAGGGGGTGCGGGTAAGCACGATCTGGGCGGCATCGCCCTCGCCGATGGCTTCGACCCGCTCGCCCTCATAGACGATGCCGAGGATCTCGGCTTCGGCGGTCAGGCTCTCGTAGCCGACGAAGTCCTCGCCGCCCTTGACACCTTTCAGGACATCCTCGACCCAGGCCACATCGCCGACATTGCGGGCGGTGGCCTCACGGGCGGTGGAGCGCTGCTTTTCCATCAGGGCCTTGTAGCCCTCCTCATCCACGGTGATGCCGCGCTCCTCGCACAGCTCACGGGTCAGGTCGATGGGGAAGCCGAAGGTATCGTACAGACGGAAGGCATCCTCGCCGGAGAAGACGGTCTTGCCTTCGGCGGCCAGCTTTTCCAGGATGGAATTGACCTGATCGAGACCGGCATCGATGGTGCGGGCAAAGCGCTCCTCCTCCACACGGATGGTCTTGACGATATAATCCCGGCGCTGGACCAGCTCGGGGTAGGCGCTCTCATTTTCGTGGATGACGGTATCGGCGACCTTATACAGGAACGGCTCGTGGACGCCGAGGAGACGGCCGTGACGGGCAGCACGACGCAGCAGGCGGCGCAGCACATAGCCGCGGCCCTCATTCTGCGGAACGACGCCATCGCCGATCATAAAGACGGTGGAGCGGATGTGGTCGGTGACGACACGAATGGAGACATCCTTCTTTTCATCCTGCTTATAGGTGACGCCGGCGATCTCGCAGATCTTCTTCATGATATTCTGGACGGTATCGACCTCGAAGAGGTTATCGACGCCCTGCATGATGCAGGCCAGGCGCTCCAGGCCCATGCCGGTATCAATATTCTTGTGCTCCAGGGGGGTGTAGTGGCCCTCGCCATCGGAATTGAACTGGGTGAACACGAGATTCCAGAACTCGACATAGCGGTCGCAGTCACAGCCGACATGGCAATCGGGGCGGCCGCAGCCCTTTTCGGGCCCGCGGTCAAAGTAGATCTCGGAGCAGGGGCCGCAGGGGCCGGAGCCGATCTCCCAGAAGTTATCCTCCTTGCCCAGGCGGACCATGTGGTCGGGGGCGACGCCGCGGCGTTTGGTCCAGATATCATAGGCCTCATCGTCATCCTGGTAAACGGAAACATAGAGCTTATCGACGGGCAGCTCCAGCTTTTCGGTGATGAATTCCCAGGCCCAGCGGGTGGCGTCCTCCTTGAAGTAATCGCCGAAGGAGAAGTTGCCCAGCATCTCGAAATAGGTGCCGTGACGGGCGGTCTTGCC